>JABDLQ010000202.1 GCA_013002925.1 Gammaproteobacteria bacterium
ATGACCGACTATGTCTGTGACTCGCCGATCGATACCCTGACCTTTATCTGGGACGGGACCGAAGACGTGCGCATCAAGGCATGGAAAGGGGATGTCGGCAGCGAACTGCTTGCTGATATTGACGGCATCGTACCGGGTGAGGAAATTAGTGTGAGCGGTTTTGCCGGCTCACCCAACGATGTGTATTTCGAAGTCTTTGCTGCGGGTACCGATACCAAGCTCGGCGAATCCAATTTCCACCTGTCCTGTTCGGACAATGAAATGGACGGACCCGAGGATTGTGGTGCACCTCAGGGCGATGGCAAGAGCAATGACGCCGGTCTGATCAACAGCTGGTTACTTGAAGGCATCATTGATCAGGGTGGCACACTCGATTGCACGCAACCGCCGACGACGGGCTCCAGCAGTTGTGAGTTCCAGTCGTTCCCGGCAAACTGCGATACGATCGACAATGTCGATACGTTGACTCTTGTCTATTCCGGCGGATCCTGTGCGGACAGCCAGAATGACCAAGGCACCAAGTTTGTCTGTAGCGGTGCGATCGACGGTACGCTGCCTGCGCTCGTTACGCTGGCAAACGGCGACAGCTTCACTGTCGCTCCGGGTGAAGCGTTTACGATTCCGGAATCCGGCTCCGGTACTGAGGTGACACTGTCTAACGCCGGTGGTACCCAGATTCTGGATGTTCACACGTCGTGTTCGGCGCCGCTTGCAACCGGTGATATTTACGGTGCAGCGACTCTGCAGTTGATCAACGGCATGGGTGCCGGTACCGATGTGATTTACAGCTATAAGATCACTAATACCGGTGCGAGTCAGATCACCAGCCTGTCAGCAGTGGATGTGCCGCTGGGGCCGCTCAGTGGTCTGCCGGCAACGCTGGATCCGGGCGAGATGGTTACCGTGTTCAATACTGTGTTTATCGACACGACTACCAATAGTTCGGTGATCGTTGATGCTGTAGACAGCGCCGGCGCCAGTTGCTCCGCGATGGATACCGTCGACGTGACCATCCACCCACCGCCGCCGTGCGAAATTGTTGGCGAAGGCGTGCTGGAACTTACTACGGATAAAGTCAAGTGGAAACTGGAAAACGCTGGTGCGTCATCCGCTACGATCGAGAGCATTACGATTACCTGGCCACAAGCTATCGCCGGTGATCTGCTGGAGATCAAGTTTGACGGTGACAAGATCTACGATATAGATACCACCGGTGGCACGTTGACTCTTGGACCGGGCGACTGGATCAACGATCCCAGTAAGCGCGTAATTAATCCCGGCGACCTTGACACGTTGGAGATCAAATTCGCAAATGACATCGATGACCTGACGGGTCAGGGAGACTACGACATTACGGTAAACTTCGAAGAAGGCTGTTCGGTAACGTATGTCAACACCGGTCTGCCATTCGATTGCACCAAACCGATTGATGAATTGACCATGATCTGGGACGGTGCATCAGAGCCCATTCAGGTGAAGGCCTGGAAAGGTACTGTGGGTAGCGAATTGCTGCTGGACCAAAGTGGTATCACTGCGGGCACCGAAGTTACGGTATCCGGGTATGCCGGTTCACCGAACGATGTGTTCTGGGAAATCTTCTCAGGCGGCACGAAGATCGGCGAGTCGAACTTCCACATGTCCTGTTCAGACAACGACATGGGCGGAGCCGATGACTGCGGCAAACGCCAGGGTGATGGCAAGAGCAATGATGCCGGGCTTATTAATGACTGGATCCTGGAAGGTATGGTCGACGCTGACGGTCCGTTTGACTGCACACCCTAGAGGTGACAAGCCCCGGCACTGTGGTAGTGCCGGGGCTTTACTTCTTGCTTGTCTATCTGACATAGGCGGCTAATGAAATAAAGTGGCAGGCCGATCCGGCCAGTACAAAAAAATGCCAGATTCCGTGCGCGTGCGTCAGTCGATTCAGTTTATCAAGTACGTAAAAGATGACTCCCACGGTGTAAGCAATGCCGCCTGCTGCCAACCACCAGAGTCCGGCTGCAGGGATTACGGCTTTCAGGCCATCGAAATCGAAAGCAATGGCCCAGCCCATGCCGAGATAAATGAACATTTGCCCGACTTTGACTGCGCGCCCGGTCATCAAAAGCTCAGTCAAAATACCAATCAATGCAAACATCCAGACGATGCTGAAAATTAACCAGCCGTTGCCATCGCGCATTAGTACCAGAGTGTAGGGTGTATACGTGCCTGCGATTAACAGATAAATCGATATGTGATCGAGCACCCTGAACAAACGTTTTAGTCGGGGTGGATGAAAGCTGTGATACAGCGTTGATGCGGTGTACAACAACACCAGAGTAAAACCAAAAACGCTAAAACTGGTAAAAAGCCAGACATCGCGCGACTGAACACCAAGCGTAAGCAGCACGCCAAAGCCGACGAGCGCAAGGGCCGCGCCTACCAGGTGGCTGATACTGTTAAGTCTCTCGCCGTAATACATGAAATTAAGTGGCCTTGTGTATGCCCTGTCGAAAATGGAAGCACCCGCACGGTAATGCAAAAACTGAGTGACGGGATAATGTGGCCGACAGGGAGAAAAGAAGCTGGCTGGCGACCGTTTTCACATGTCCGAGAAGTAGTCTGGCGTAATTTCTCATGAGTCATCGGGTCGTCTCTGGATGCAATCATATTCACGGCGGCCTCAGTGCACAAGTCTGCAATGGCAGGTCAGGCGGACTCTGCATGGGCCGGCAAGGGAAAATGACAGAGTAATAAGTAGTCTGGTTTAGTCATCACGCCCCTTTATGCAAGGATCTATTAAAGTAATGACTGGCTAGCTCTGCCCCCACATCTCCCACTGCTCACATCAGGTTTTTTTACAGATGCTCTCATTCCTGCTTTGATTTGGCGGCATTATTGCAATTGCTTGCGCCGGTAATTTTGTGATACCACTATCGACCACGTGTAACTCTGAGTGCAAACGTGGAGAATTATGATGTCAGGCTTCACCCGTTTTATCGTTGGCTTTGTGTCTGTTTTACTGCTCAATGCGGCTAATTCTGCTGTGCCAGATAGTTTGTCGTATCAGGCGTATCTGACCGATGAAACCGGTGCAGCGATCAACGCCACCACGAGCATCACCTTCAGCATCTATAACGTTGATGCGGGTGGCTCACCCTTGTGGACCGAAACGCTACCCGTTGTTGTGAACCAGGGGTTGCTGTCTGTTGAGCTCGGTAATGCGTCAAACCCGTTTCCGCAAGATCTGTTTGATACACCGTTATGGGTGGGCATCAATGTTGCTGATGATGGTGAGATGACGCCGCGCCGCCGATTGACCACGGCCGGTTTTGCATTTACCGCGGATAATGCTCTTGGTCTGCAGGGGCAGGGCCCGGCGGCGTTTGATCAGTCCGCCGATATTGCCAATCTGCAAAGTCAACTGACTGCGGCATTGGCAAGCATTGCGGCGCTGGAGGCCAGTCTTGCCACTGCCACTGCCACGATAACCACGTTGCAAGCAGATGTGACCTCAGGTGCCGGCAACATCGCGGCCCTGCAGAGCGATGTGACTGCAATACAAAGTGATGTCGCGCTCAACGCCAGTGACATCACAACGCTCGACAGTAGCTTAAGCGCAGAGGCCTCGGCGCGCACCTTGGGTGATGATGCATTGACCGCGGCACTTGCAACCGTGCAGAGCAACAGTGTGCCGACACTCGATGGTGTTTTAAGCCTGTCCGGCGGCGATACCGCATATTTCAACGGTGTGAACGTGCAGATTGTCAACGGCCTGGGGTCGACACCGGCAACCAATGGGCTGGGTAACCTTATCGTCGGTTACAACCTGTCGCGAACCACCGGTGACCCGGT
>JABDLQ010000216.1 GCA_013002925.1 Gammaproteobacteria bacterium
CCGGTAAACCGCTCGCCATCGCCTCGAGTATCGTATTTGAAATACCTTCGTTAAAAGAAGGCAAAACAAAAACATCAAATTCTCGCATGACCTGTGGTATATCACTGCGTGGTCCATCAAGAATCACGCAATTTTCAAGGCCGGCGTCGACTATCGCCGAGCGCAGCTCGGATTCCATGCTACCGCTGCCAACCAGCCGGACTTGAAGCCCAATACTCGTAATTGTTGTTGCACCCAGATGCGCGACTGCACGCACAAGTGACGGCAGATTTTTTACCTCCTCCAGTCGCCCGACAAATCCAACAACAAAATGTTCATGTTCACACCTGTCAGCTGGCTTGAATTTCTCGTGATCCACGCCGTTATAAATCTGCACAAGTTTATGGGGTGCAACACCGATCTGTTCACGCTGCCAATTCCTGATATGACGTGACACAGACAGACATTTACACGCAAACAGCGACATCCATCTGCGCAACAATAAATAGCGGCGATTTGCACCCTTTATATCGTGCATATCCCAACCGTGCTCGCTATGGATCAGTTTCGCGCGGCCCGCCAGTCGTACAATCAATGCACAATCAACCGTGCCAAAATTTCTCGTGTGCACTATCTGTGGGCGAATTTTTCGCAACAGCTTCCATAACCGCCAATACACCGCAAAATCTTTTCCGGGCTTCTTACCCAGTACGTGGACGGTTGTATTGCTGTGCTCGATTCGTTTTCCAAAATCGGTGGCATCTGTGAGACTGATTATGTGGTGCTCAAACCCGTCACCCAGACGATTGACCAGATTGACCAGGCCATTTTCCATACCGCCTGTTGCCAAACGATAAATCACATGCACAATGCGTATTTGATTACTCAAACTGGGGCCCGGTGTGACAGAAATCCTGCTCACCCTGCGCAAAAACGCATGTATTGAGCTGCTCACCATGGGCCCTCATAAACAGCTCCAGCAGTGCACGTGACTCTTCTCCGCGACCTGGTGCCGCTACAATGACAATTGCTTCATTCAGGCGTAATCCGTTCGTCAACCATTCCTGCATCTCGAGTAACTTACCACCAATTTTACTGGTCGTTGTTTCGTCATTCAGCTGATACCAGTGCCAGACAAGATACTCTGTAAAATTCTGCCGCATTAGCGACTCATTTACGACCGGCAGATAGGTGGCATTGGCGCGTTCCAGTTTTCGCTGGTCAACCGTTCGCCAGTTTCTCCTTCGAACCAGGCGATTGGTCTCGTTGATCATCTCTTTGCCGTCGGTGAATGGACGAAAGCGGTAGACCCATAGTTGTATATCACCGTCTGTATGAGCGTAACGCGCAGTGACGTGGTTTTCCGCTGTTTTGAGTTCCGGTTCAAAATACGATTTTTCCGCAAGCGGTCCGCGCCACTCACCTGCAGCAACCGGTAGTTGCGACAATTCAATTTCAGAACTGGCTGCGTTTAACGTACCCATCAGCACCGCCTGAGGGACTGCCAGTGCAACAATTATTGCAGCATAAAGAACGATGGACGTGGTGGGCCCGGTGCTTTCTGCTGAAATAGATTCGTGGGTATCTTCCTCAAAATCTTCAGCACTGCGAAAACGACCACCAATATAAAACAGCAAAAACATAATGATGCCAAAAAACAACCATCCGTAAACCAGGTGGTCAGCACCGACGGCATATTTCATGTTGGACAAGTGCGCGATAATGACAATGCCATACGCACGCACGGCATTCGCGATGATCGGCACAACCAGGGAAACTACGCCAAACAGCACTTGTTTTTTAAACGAGCGATATGACAGATAGGCATATAGAGTGCCTAATGAAAAAGAAGCCATCAGATAACGTATTCCACTGCATGCCCACGCAACTTCGAAATCACCGGATGGAATGGTAAAAAACATACCATCCCGATAGACCGGTATTCCTGAAAGCGACAAGGCAGCAACGGTGAAATCCGCAGTAAATTCCATCAGCGCAGGTACAAACACTTCACCCATGGGCACTGCAAACCCCAGGTAAAACAGTGGGAACAGTATGACTTTAAAAAATGGTAATCCGTACAAAGCCAATACCAGCGTCAGGAGCATCCCAATAAACAGAAATTGCTCGACCACTTGCACATGTGCCAGGTGTCCAACCACCCATAGCAGACCCAGGCCGCCGAGCGCTACCGGTGCAAGCGCCACAGGCAGATGTGGAGTACGCTGCAACACATGGCGTTTCCGCCAGATGAGAAACGCAACGATAGGAAAAATGAGATAACCATGAGCATAAGTTTCCGATTCACCCCAGGTACGCCACATGGAAATCAGGGAAGAGCGGTAGATCACCGCAAACAGTAAGAGCAGTAAAAACCCCGGCATCCATTTGACCATGACAGCCCTTTGATTCATGTCGGCGCCCGCTCTGAATTCCCGACAAGCTTTTGAACAATCTGGTCCAGCCGCTGCATTGAGTGTGCCCAGTCATGATGACTCAAGGCACGCTGTCGTCCCTGCTCAGACAGCGTGTTCCGGAAGTCAGGGTCTTTCAGGAGCCGCATGATCTGGGTGCAGTATTCTGTTGGTGTCGACGCCACAAGTAAGTGCCGTTCTGGCTCCGCATCCACACCGCCCGCTGCTTCCGGACTGCACACTACCGGTACACCTTGTGCCATGGACTCAAGAATTTTGTTTTGTGTGCCACGCGCGATCGCCAACGGCGCTACAGTAAGTTGACACAATTGCACATGTGGTCGTATATCATCTACGGACCCGGTCACCGTAACTCCGCGTAGCTGCCCCAACTCCCGAATCGCTGCACTGGGTTCTGCCCCTATAATAAATAGCTCAAGATCTGGTTTTTCCTGCTGTAACAGCGGTAAAACATCAGCGCAAAAATCCAGCATGCCGCGCTGATTTGGATAGTAATCCATACGTCCTACAAAACCGATTGCCGTCGGTCGTGGACTCGTGCCTAATGGCTTAAAATAAATCGCATCAACACCGTTTGGAAACCAGTCGGTTTGCCGCGCGGCGGAGTAGGAATCAAGCGTCTCAAGCTCCGCTTTTGTGGTGCAGGTGCACAGATCAAATTGCCGGGCCAGTTGCTTTTCCGCGCGCTCCAGTTTGATACCCTCATACCAATATCCCCACGACAGTGGAAACGGCTTGAAAGACGAATAGATTTGCCATTTCTTTGAATCCATATCACCAAAATCAAGGATCTTCGGAATGCCAGTGACTTTATTGACAAACTGTGCCACTGAAGAGCAATGCACAAATATCAGGTCATAGTCATTGTCTTGCAATTGCCTGTTGACCCGCTGCTGTAACTCACGGGTGTAAAAATACCCCATGCTGGAAGGCACCAGAGTCGGAAGTCGTGCAACCATGCGTAGTGCCGGCAGCACTCTGCCAGTGACAGAAACCTCGAAGTGCTTGCAGTGCTGTTCAAGACCTTTGCCATCTTCTGCCTCAGCCGGATCCCGCGCCAGTGAACACACTGTGACCTCATGACCACTTCTGGTGAAATGGTCGATGATATTAAATGGTCGGATTTTGCCTCCGCGTTTTGGCGGAAAAGGAAACCGGTGGCAAATAAATAACACACGCATGCTCAGGCCACCTCTTTGAGTTCTGCATGGACGTCATCATGACTGCGCCCATCCAGATACATGCGTGACCAGATTTCCAGGTTCAACAATGACATTATCTGGTCCGTGCGATCTGCACGGTTGGCATAATGTTCGGCGACGAGTTGCCGTACTGCAGACGGGTGAAACAAACCGCGTTTGATGACTGCGGATTCAGACAACAGGTGATCGAGCATTGGTTTGAGCTCATGTCGGAACCATGCCCCCATCGGTGCCCCAAACCCGCGCTTCTTACGATGCAGGATATTATCCGGAAGAATCGGTGCCAGGGCCTTCTTCATAATACGCTTGAGTTCCCTGCCACGAATCTTTTGCGCTCCTGGCATCGCCATTGCCAAATCTACCATGCGCTCGTCGAGCAACGGCACGCGGCACTCCAAAGACGCCGCCATGGACATTCTGTCTGTCAACATCAGTAAATCGTCCGGCAACTGGGTGGCCAGATCCAGCTGCATCATGCGATTCACACCATCACCGTCACGAAAGTTATTAAAGGCCGCAGCCAGCGCTGATTCAACTGGTGCTGCCGCCGGCTCAATGAGCAATTCATTGACCTGCTGTTCCGCCATCACACTGACATAGCTGATGTAACGTTCCTCAAAACTAAGCTCACTGGAGTCCAGCAGTGCTTTTGCGTAGCGGCTCAAATTCATCAAGGGTGAGTGACGGTCCGCCGGTAGACGGTCCATCAGCGGTTTTATCAGCTTGCGCCGCACACTCGAAGGCAGCCATTTGACGGTTCGCAAATAGTAATCACCAAGATATCGGCGATAGCCTCCGAACAATTCATCACCGCCGACTCCTGACAGAATCACGGTAACCTCGCGACGGGCAAATTCCGACACCAGGTAGGTGGTGACAAATGCCGTGTCAGCGATCGGTTCGTCCATGTGCCATAGCAATCTTGGCATCAAATCGACCACGCTCGGCTCGACAACAATCTCTTTGTGGTCTGTCGCAAATTGTCGCGCGATTTGTTGCGCGTATGGCAATTCGTTGTAATAGCGCCCGCCAGATGACTCCCCGAAACCAATCGAAAAGGTCTTGATCGGCTGCTCGCTGTGTGCCGCCATCATCGCAACAACAGCGCTGGAATCGATACCACCACTGAGAAACGCTCCCAGTGGAACGTCACTGACCATCTGCGCGCTGACAGATTGATCGAGAGCATCCCGAAAAGCCTCACACCACTGCTCTTCGGTTTTGTTTTCACTGCGCTGTTGGATATGCCAGTATTTGATTGTGCGAATTGCCCCATTCTCATTCACCAGCAGCGTACCTGGCGATAACTTCCTGATGCCCGCAATAATCGAAAAGGGATCGGGAACATAGCCAACGCGCAGATACTCGTTCAGTGCGCGAGTGTCAAACGATCTGGAAATACCCGGTAGCGCGAGAATGCTCTTCAGTTCCGAAGCAAACGCCAGATTACCGTCTGCGTGCCTGTAGTAAACAGGTTTGATACCCAAACGATCACGCCCGATAACCAGTCGTTGACGGGTTTGGTCCCAAATTGCAAAACCGAACATACCCTGTATCCGCTCTACAAACGCCAGGCCATAGCGATCGTAAAGATGTACGATCACTTCGGTGTCGCTGTGAGTTTTAAAATGAACACCCTGGTCAATTAACTCCTGACGAAGTTTCTGATAGTTATAAATTTCGCCATTGCACACCACCCACGTCGTGTTGTCCGCGTTGGCAATCGGCTGATGCCCCCCGGCAACGTCAATAATGGACAGCCGACGCATACCAATTATTACGTTTGGATCAGCATGCATACCCGAGTCATCAGGACCCCGGTGCACGCTGATATCCGCCATGGCTTGCACATCTTCGGCGGTAAACCTGAGATTTTTTTCCACTGCTGCTACGCCATGAATTCCGCACATTTTATTGCTCCACGCTTTAGCCCAACTGGCGCGAAAGCCAGGGGCCTACACGGTTGGCCACGCTCAATGGCAAACGTCGCCATGCGTCGACAAAATACTTGTACTTGGCGTTATTCGGACTAATGTTGGGCACTTCCCGGGACTTCACCAGATGGTAGGAGTAGGCCAGGGGCTGCGGTTCGAAGCCCCAGTGTTTTTTGAAGCGATACGACCCGGAGTCAATTTTGCTACGGCCATAATCAAATATTTCAACGCCGCGCTGTGCTGCATGGTCCATCACTTGCCAATACATGAAGTCGTTTGCATAAAGGCGCCTGGCTGCCTGTATGCTCCCTCCATAATAAGGCAACACCTGGTTTTTAAAGTAGAAGCTCATGACCCCTGCAATCGCCTGACCGTCTTTACTGATCAACCGTATTTCGCAGTCATCACCAAATGCCTCGTAAAGCAGGGAAAAATATTTTTTTGCAAAAACGGGCGTGCCAAGATTACGCACGCTTTCCGAAAAACAGCGATAAAACGCATCGATACCATCATCCACATGACTTTCCAGCCCCGCCTTGATTCCCTTGCGTACCATCGCGCGCTGCTTGCGCGGTATCGATTTCATATTTTCGTCCGCGTTCTCGGAGATGGCTTTGCGGAACGTCACATACAGGTCTTTGCTTTTCCAGCCCTCTTCCACTGTAGTTTCATTTCGCAACTCCAGGTAATCAACACCCAGTCGCTCTCCAAGCGACTGTGCTTCACGTATCAGTAACGCACAATCCTCCGCGTCATCTCCAACCACCCCTCCGTATACGCAAAATGGCACAGAAATCAGCGCGTTTCCAAACAGCAAACTGCGCATATGAAATAACGGCAAAATCGCTGTGATAGCGCCATCACGCTCAACAAAAAGATAATGTGGCTGATGCCCAAAAGCGCGTTTGAGTACATCAAACCACTCCGCACGATGAAAGAACGACGCCGCGTCATGCGTCATTACAAAGTGGTTCCATTCTGCGCTGCGGGCAGGGTCCAGACGATTAATCTGCGTCACTTCTGTGTGTTCCCTGATTTAATGTGATGAGGCGGGAAGACTGAAAACCCGGTCCATTCGATCCCATTTGAAGTCTCTGATGAGTCGCTGCAAGCGCACACTCATGCGGTGCAAATTCAGATAATGACGAAATCGCGTCTTGGCGCTAATGCCCGGGACCCGCGGTTGCTCCGGATCAACTTCCCAAGGATGAAAATAAAACACTCCGGGCTGCTGATCCTGTTTGTTCACCCGCTGCAATGCCCGTCGGTACAAAAAGTAAGGCAACAATCGAAAGTAACCCCCTCCGCCGCACGGCAAGTTCTTACCGGCATATTTCGCTGTGGTGACCGGAATTTCCAGCAAGCCATTCGTGCCGGTAAGAAATGCAAAGCGAGGGGCCTCCGGCATACCGTATAAATCATGGTTGATCGGATAAATGCTCGATGAATACCGGTAGCCAGCCGCCTGCAATTCATCGAGTGCCCACAAGTTGTCGCGCCCGATCGAGTAGCTCGCAGCCCGATATCCGCTGATTTCCTGACCGGAAATATCTTCCAGCATCCGTTTGGTTTTGCGGATATCCGCAGCAAATTCAGCCTGGTTCTGATTAACCACCCGGGTATGCTGATAACCGTGGCTCGCAAGTTCATGGCCACCGGCTACGATCCGGCGAACCAGCTCCGGGCAACGTTCAGCCACCCAACCAAGCATAAAAAAAGTCGCCTTAATGCCGGCATCGTCGAACAATTGCAACACGCGGTCCGTATTGGCTTCCACTCGCAACTCCCAACGCGGCCAGTCGGAGCGAGGAATTACCCGCTCAAATGCGGACACCTGAAAGTAATCTTCGACATCGACGCTCATTGCATTGACCGGATTCGTCGATTGAAATGCGTGCGCTTGTGGTATCCATTGCTCTGGAATCGTGTTCGTCATCAATTAATCCGGGGTTTAAGTTTTAAACCGAGCCTGATCACCGAGTTTTTTCAACTTCCGATCAAGTCCGCGCAAACGTTTTTCCAGTGGCGTCTCTGAGCTTCCGGCTGATGTCTCTGGGTTATTATTACTCTTGCCATTTTTTTTTGCGCGATTGTTTTTGTTTTTTGAAGCTTTCCGGGCGCTGCGATTGCGTCCTTTTCGTGACTTTTTTCCCTTGGCCACCGCACGTACATTTTTCCCGGGGTGCTCTTCGCCATCGCTCTTTTTATCCCCCTGCATTTTTTTGTCAGGCAATGATTCACCGGCGTTGATAAAGTCTCCAGCTATCTCGCCACCCAACTCTTTTACCACTGCGACTGCGTGCTCACTGGTAAACTCGGTGATTTCTTCCAAAAACCCATAAACCAGAAACCGGTCCATGAATATATTGATTTTGCGTGGAATACCGCCAGTAAACTGATGAGCAATATTATAGACTTCGTTGTCGATCTTTGGATTTCCTTCCCAACCTACTGCCAGTAGACGAAAACCGATGTAGCGTTTTAATTCGGCTCGCGTCAGCGGTTCCAAATGGTAGGAGGCAACGGTACGCTGACGCAACGGTTCCATAATTGGTAATTGAACAGTGTCGCGAAAATCGCTCTGTCCAATCAAAAACACCTGGATCAGCGCCTTGCCGTTACTTTCGAGATTCGACAATATGCGCAACTCCTCAAGCGCTTCCGGCGTCAGTGTTTGCGCCTCATCGACAATCAACAGCACACCTTTCAGATAGTCGCGCGCACGCCGCAGGGATAATTCAAGATCGCGTATCAGTGCAGTTTTACTTTTGCCTTCGAATGGTTGCTTAAGAGACGCCGCGACCATTGGGATAATCTCTTCCTTATCCAGATTAGCAGCGGCAATGCGGGCCGTGGCAATTTCCTGGGTTTTGAGATCTTCCAGCAATGCCTGAATCAACAAGGTCTTGCCGGCACCAATGTGACCAGTGATGATAACGAACCCCTCTGCCTGCTCCAACCCGTAGTGAAGATAGGCCAGTGCACGCTTGTGCCCGTCACTTTTAAACAGGAAACGTAAATCCGGTGTCAGTGCAAAAGGTTTGGCCTTGAAGTTATAGAAGTCTGTATACATTAGCTGATCTAGAAATCGCGCCGATAGCCAATAGTAATAGTGTTTTCATCGTATTCTCTGTCGGCCAGAGTGGCGGATCGGGTGTTCAGCCAATAACGCACAATAATAGAGGTGTTTTGCTGCAAAGAACGGCGGGCTGTAATGCCGAACTTGAAATCCTCGGGCTGATCAAACCCATCCCGCGAATCGAGACGTAGATAAGTGGTATCCCCCGATAGCGAAAGAACATCGTTGTACTGCCAGTTCCACACCAATGTTCCCCCGATGAGGTTCTCTTTCTGACCAGCAAGAAAGGTACGTATATAGGTTCGGTCTTCATAAAACGCACTGACGGTCACTGAACTTCTGCCAAAATCCACGGATTGGGAAATATTTCCTCGTTTTCTTATATATAATTCCGGGTCAGCCCGGGGCAAATCAATGCCCAGAATATCGGCGATAAATGAAAATGCGTTGTTGTAATCAAGCTGTTCCGCACCAATAGTTGTTGCGTCTTCGCTGTACGAAATCCCCGTCACAAGACGTCGCGCGTTCCGCTCAAAACTGAGCGCGTAGGACTTACCAAAAAACTGCTCTCCTACTCGTGCATCATATTGGATGCTGGTACCAATGCTACCTCGTAAGCCTGCGTTCCAGAAACTCCCTTCTGCTGAGCGTGTTCCCGGAAGAGAACCAAAATCATTTGCATCTTCCCCGCCCGACAACACAAGTTCAGTGCGCGGACCCAGCCGCAGACCCACTTCCCCACTACTGCGCACAAACTCGACTTTTCTACCTATGTCATAGTCAACAGTTTGGGAAGTAAAACTGAATTGCCAGTCAAGAATTCCCGCGCCGCCCTCGTTGGTCAAATGCGCAAAGAACTCTGTATTTGTACTGTCAAACTGTCGCGGGTCATCATATTCGATAATTCCGGCTTCGGCGCCCAGATCAAAACTCGTGTAAGCTCCGATTCGACGTCGTATATTGGGTGAGACAAACAGTTGCGCGATTTGCGAAGTGTTACCGCTGACGCTGATTGAACTGTATGGCGAACTGGCGCGTGAGTCTATGACTACCTGGCTTATACTGGCTTCGGTATTGACGGTAAACAAATCCGGAATCACGCTCGCATCTGCGGTGGCTTGCAAATAACTGTACGCTTCGTTGCGCTGATCATCACCGTTATACAACAGCCCCTGCAGGCGATAATCGACGTCGACATCAACCTGCTTGCCATCACGCCGCAGCCTGAATGCCGGACTAAGCTCTAATATGGCCTCGCTTTCTTCGCCACCTTTTGGGTTCAACTCAACGTTGTCGGTGAGATTCAAGCCCACATAAACGTGCGGATTAAATTGCCAATTGGCGGCATTAGCGACTACACCAACGCAGAGCGCAACTACGATACTCAGAAAGCGGAGAATTTCCGCGGATAAGTTCGACAAGCCGACATCGCTACTTGTATTCCTTCGCATAGTACCCACCGTAATAATCGTTAACAGACTTGACGCGACACTTATTCAAAATCAGGTTAATCGCTTTGGTCGAATCGATCAGCTCCAATGCACAATCAACTGCTGCCTGTGGAGTTGAGCCGGCATGTATAACCAGCACCACCTGACCAACAAGACCGCCAAGCACTTGCGCCTCGGAGGTTTGTAATAGCGGTGGAGAATCAAAAATAATGATGCGATTCGGGTAACGCCCACTGAGCTCGTCTACCAGCGCCTGCATCTTGTCACTGGCAAGGTATTCTGTAGAGTACTGGTGGCGTGATCCGGCGGGTAATATACGCAAGCCGGGCATATCGGTTTGTACCATCACGTCGGCAATATCAAGGGTGCTATCCATCAACAAATCCATCAATCCCGGTTGTTGATCAATGCCAAGCGCCCGACTGATGTGCGGCTTGGCAACATCAGCATCCACCAACAACACCGTCCGCTCTCTTTCCAGTGCGAGACTCATCGCAAGATTGACGGCAGTAAAGGTTTTGCCTTCCCCGGAGAATGCACTGCTTAGCATCAGCAAATTGCCATTCTCAACAGGCACCACACCTTTACCAAAGGCATTAGCGATAAGCGGACGCTTTATACGGCGAAACTCATCCGCAAGATTTGGCGCAAGGTCAGCCGCCGGCACAATACTCGCATCCCGCAACGCCTCAAAATCCAGATGCAACACCTTGCGTTTTCGCAAATGAATCGCGTCCATCTCATCATCGGAGACCAACATGCCGAGCGCCCCACCATCACCGGTTTCCAATGATTCTTCTGCAGGCAATAGCGTAGGAACTTGCTTTGCTTCGCCGTTGTTCTTTTGCAGTTCCACACTTTCGCTGCCACCGGGACCAGTAGATTTCTTACCATCCTTGCGATGTTTTTTTACGGCTTTTTCTACAATACTCATATACCAACACTCGAACTTAGCGAAGCGACCAGTGCCACAAACCGTTCTTCAAGCACAATAGCTGCGGCATACATGCCAATCAGGGCCACCAGACCCATCAAAAAAAGCAGTGTTTGGGCGCGAGTTATCAACACCTGGTGTGGCATCAAAACCACGCTAATCGTTCCCAGCACCGGCAAACCAGTACGGGATCGAAGCTCCTCTCGCGTCGAATAAACTGGCTTGAGCTGATCAAGCAGGAACGATACTGCCACTCCAAACAACAATCCCGCGATCAAAATCGCCGTGAAAAATAACGGCCGGTTTGGCCCCATGGGTTCCAACGGGAGCACGGGCGGATCCATCACCTGAAACTTGATGTCATCGCTTTGCTGGTTGGCGTCGTCACCAAGTCGTGCAGCTTCGAGTCGATCCAGCAGATCGTCATGATAGTTTTTTGTTACTTCATAATCGCGATTCAGACGCGCCAGTCTGGCTTCTACTTCAGGCACCGTATCAACCAGTTTGGCCAGCTGTTTCACCTGGCGGTTTTGCTCGGCAATCGCAGTTTCCAGTTCGCCTAATTCGACTTTCACATCGGTAAGCTGGATCTTCATGTTTTGATAAACAGGGTTCTGATCCAATGGGTTGAATGTCGGTCGGTCTGGACTCAACGACATTCGTTCCTGCATTTCCTTATCCCGCTGCTGTTCCAACGTTTCTATCGTGGTCAATGTTGCAATCACATCGGGGTGCTTTTCGGTTAGCTGCAGGCGTTGCTGCGCAAGCACCCGGTAAAGGTCGGCAATTTGTGC
>JABDLQ010000217.1 GCA_013002925.1 Gammaproteobacteria bacterium
CAGCAGTGCTGACCATCCGGACGCTGTATGCAGCGCAATAAAGCCAAACTCCCTGGCAGCTACTATTTCCAGCACATGCCAGACACCATCGAGAAACGTCGCGAGTGCTTTCAACACGACACCAGACAATTCAGGTGCCGGCAGCCACAGCAAGAGACCCAGCAATACTCCCGGGACAACCACAAACGAAAACACCGGAACCAGCACAACGTTGATTGGGCCGGCGATCCAGCTTATGCCACCGGCGATTTCCGCCGCCAATGGCACCAGCAGCAACATCAGCATTATCTGAACACGGCAGGCCAGACGCACGGCTGCGACCGGACCTGAAATGGCTGTAGCGGTGCCCGACGCCGCAATGATGATCGCTACTGCACCAGCGGAAAGCCATAACCCGGGCCCCGCTGCGGCACGCAGGTTCAGCAATAACAGACTGGCAACGGTTAACAGCAGGGCCGTCCATGCACTGGATGACAAGCGGCCGCGCCGAAGCACATACCAAATCAGCAGCATGACCAGCGCACGGACCGTGGAAATGGCAAATCCGGCAAGCGCTGCGTAAACCAGTGCACAGACAAGCGCCGAAACTCTCCCACGTTCCACCAGGTTGACACCCGGCGTGATGCGCACGGGCAAATAGCGGCCTGCACCAAAGCCGAGCATCCCCGCCAGGCCGATGTGTAATCCCGAGATGGCCATCAGATGAGCCGTGCCTGTCTTTATTAATACGTCCCAGTAACTTGCATCCAGGTTGGAGCGAACACCGACAGCAAGCGCACTTATTAACGGCGCGCTCCGGTGACCTGTTAGCATAGCCTCCAAACGTCGATGCAGCCGGATCCGCCATCCCACTAACCTGGCGTGCAGCGACCGGATTCCAGCTTGTGGTTGAACGGGAGATTTTTGACCGTCGCAATTCCCGCGAAACCGCGGGCAAATAACCAGCGCTCATAATCAAGCCCGACGGCATTCAAGGATCCCCGTGGTGGTTTTAAACGCAAGGCCAGTTGCCAGCAAGAACCCGCGTCAACCTCTGCCGTGGGTGCATACCATGAGACGCGGTAACGCGTGGTACCTGGCCATATCGTTGATCCGTAAGCCGCAAAATCAAATTTGCTTACCCCTGCCTGGCTTGTCACTTCACTGACGATACAGCCAGAGAGCACCCGGGCATGAGCTTCCCTGACACGCTGTTGCTCCGCGACAAAACAATGTCCATTGGCGAATATCAAGCCTGCCAGCCACCAGCCTGCTGCCGGTACCCACCGCTGGTCGAGGCACCATACTGCGGTAACATAGAGCACGACCGGTGCACCGCAGAAAACGGTTATAGCTACCGGTGTAAACAGCGCCGTGAGGCTGCCACCACAAAACAGCAACAGATGAAAATGACTCAGCGTTCAGGCTCGTTGTCGGGGAAGTCAGATTAGTGGATCTGGAATCAGACCGTTAGCTGCATATCTCGACGGATTCCTGGTTTGTCAGACCGAGCTGGCGGAAACCTCGGTTAATCTGCCGTCGACGAGCTCTACGACTCTGTCCATGCGGCGGGCAATCGACATATCGTGGGTCACCACGACCAGCGCGGTCCCGGCCGTGTTGTTCAGCTCGAGCATAACTTCAAAGACCCGATCGCCCGTTCGATGATCGAGATTGCCGGTGGGTTCGTCGGCAAGAACCAGCAAGGGGTTTGTCACCAGCGCCCGGGCAACGGCGGCTCGCTGACGTTCACCGCCAGACAACTGTGCGGGTTTATGTTCCAGCCGTTCCTCCAACCCTACACGTTCCAGGATTTCGGCCGCTTTTTGCAGCGCGACTCCGGCATTCATCCGGCGCACGAGCAGTGGCATCGCCACGTTTTCCACGGCACTGAACTCAGGCAGCAGGTGGTGGAACTGATACACAAACCCCATATGCAAATTGCGCAACTGACCGCGCTCAACCTCGTTAAGCTGGGTCATATCCTTGCCATTGATTACCACGTTGCCACGGGTCGGCAGGTCAAGCCCGCCGAGAAGTTGTAACAAGGTGGTTTTACCGGCCCCGGATGCACCAACCACGGCCAGCCGTTCACCCCGGGACAACTTCAGACTCAGATCTTCCAGCACGGTTAACACACGTTCGTTTTCGACAAAAGTTTTGGTCAGTCCGGAACATTCCAATATGAACGGTACAGCTGGTTCATCAATCATGTCGTAAAACCCGGGCAGGTTGAGTTATGAACGGAGTACCTGAAATATCAATCATGTCGCAAAGCCTCGGCAGGTTGAGTGCGGGCGCCGCGCAGCGCCGGATAAAGAGTAGATGCTATAGCAAGAACCAGGGCCATAGAGGACACCAGGATTACGTCGCTGGCAATGACGCGAGCCGGCAAATCATTGATAAAGTAAACCGACGGCGGCAACAACTCAAAGCCCAGCACACCTTCCAGCCAGTGCACCACGTTTTCTACATTGACGGCCAGCAAAATCCCCAACGCCACGCCGATCATCGTACCGATTATCCCGATCAACGTACCCTGACAGACAAATATCGAGAGGATACTGCCGGGGCGGGCGCCAAGGGTTCGCAGTATCGCAATATCGCTTTGCTTTTCGTTGACCACCATGACCAGCGTGGAAATGATGTTAAAAGCTGCCACCGCCACAACGAGTAACAGAATAAAAAACATGACATTCTTGGTCAGCCTGATCGCCGTAAAAAAGTTTGCGTGAGTCTTTGTCCAGTCATTAATATAAAGCAAGCCGCCGGCATCTTCAGCAATTGTTCTGACAATCTGTGGCGCCGCATACAAGTCGTTTACCCGCAAACGCACCCCGCTTGCGGTATCACCAAACCGGAACAGTTTTGCAGCGTCCTGCATGTGTATAAATGCCAAACCGCGATCAAACTCGTGCATCCCAATTTCAAAAGTTGCCGCCAGCGTAAAACGGCGCATTCGCGGCAACAGACCCGCCGGCGTGACATTGGCTTCCGAGATCATCAACAGCACCCGATCACCGATAGTAACGCCGAGAATTTCAGCAAGACTTGCACCCATAACCAATTGGTATTTTCCCGCCTGCAACGCGCCGGCCGCGGTATTCAGCGAGGGTAATTCGCTGACAGCCGTCTCGCGCTCCGGTAGTATGCCGCGCACAATAGCACCGCTTAACTTTTTTCCGTTAAGAAAAATTCCTTGCCCTTCAATAAAAGGTGCCGTCGCGATGACATCCGTGTTATCGCGTGCAACAGCATCGATATCAAGCCAGTTCGCCAGACGATTATCCGGCCCGCTCACTGTCGCGTGCGATGCAACGCTCAATAGTCGTTCGCGAAGCTCTGCCTCAAAACCGTTCATCACGGACATGACGATGATCAGCACAGCAACACCCAGGGCAATTCCGGCAATAGACACATTGGATATAAAGGTAATAAAAGACTGCCCGGAACCTGAGCGAATGTAACGCCAGGCAACTTTGCTTTCGAACCACTTATTCATAACGCAATGCATCCGCCGGCTGGGTTCGCGATGCACGCCAGGCCGGATAAACCGTCGATAATCCGGCCAGCAGCAAACCGATAATGGCGATAAACACCACTTCGTGCCAGCGCACATCCGAAGGAATCTGGGTCAGATAAAAAACACTGCTATCAATAAAATCAAAACCCAGGCTGCGTTCAATTGCTGCTGTGATTGCCGCTGTATTAGCACCCACCAACACTCCTGCAATAACCCCCACGGTCACGCCCAGCAAACCAATCAGGTTGCCTTGTAAGAGGAAAATTCCAAGTACACTTCGCGGCGCCACTCCCATCGTACGCAAGATGGCAACATCGATGCGCTTTTCATTTACGAGCATGACCTGCGTCATGATGATATTGAATGCCGCCACGGCAATCACCAGTAGCAAAATACAAAACACCATGATTTTTTCTATTTTTATCGCACGAAAAAATATCCTTTGCTGGACCGACCAATCAGTTACGGCAAAAGCGGAACCCAATTGCGCGGCTAACTCAGTCGCTACCACTGGCGCTGCAAACATATCGTCCAGTTTTAAACGAACGCCGGAGACCTGCTCACCCATTTCGAACATGGCCGCCGCGTCCGCAATGTGAATGTACGCAATGGTTAGCGCCTGATCCGGCACATTACCGCTAAACAACCCGGCAACGGTAAACCGGTGTAAAAATGGCAATACACCCGTGCCATCGCCGGTCGGTTGCGGCACCAGTATGTTTATTTTACTACCAATGTCTGCGCCAAGCCGTTGCGCCAGGTAGCCACCAAGCAAAATTCGATTCTGACCGGCCTGCAGGGAATCCAGGGTCCCCGTGTACAAAGATTGACCAATGCTGGACACCTGTGGTTCCAGCTGCGGGTTTACCCCCTGAATCGCTACGCCACTAAGATTCGCTCCGTTGACCAGCATGCCCTGCCCTTCGACATACGGCGCCGCGCCGATGACGCGATCACTGGCCGTTGCCACATCGATTGCGACTTGCCAGTCACCAAGTACACCATCGCTCCCGGTAATCGTGGCGTGTGCGGTCAGACTGACCAGTCGCTCACGCAAATCATTACCAAATCCATTCATTACTGAAATCACAATGATGAGCGCCGCCACCCCGATGGCAATTCCCGTCATCGAGGCAACAGAAATAAATGACGCAAAGTGGCTGGATCGCCGGGCACGCATGTAGCGC
>JABDLQ010000229.1 GCA_013002925.1 Gammaproteobacteria bacterium
GGCATGATTAGCCGCCTGGCTGCAGGACTGTAGACTCCGACAATGAAAGCCTGCACCTGATTTTAACTACTGTGTTCCGATGCATCACCGCTCGTGCCAGCGTGTTCCGAGTCGTTACCATCGCTCCGCTCGCCATCGTCATCGGCCTCCGCTGCGTCACGCTGTGCCATCGCTTCCAGCTCTGTCATGACAGCCTTTGCCAGTTCACTGGTGCCGGTGCCACTCAGTGCACTGATTGAAAAACACGGCCCGCTCCAGTTCAGCTGATCGAGCAAACGCTGACGCCGGACGGCAATGTCATCCGCCGTAGCCAGGTCAGTTTTGTTGATGACAAGCCACCGGGGCTGGGCGGCCAGTCGCGGATTAAATTGCTCCAGCTCGCGGCTGATCGCCTGCACGGTTTCTGCCGGATTTTCGTTTTCATCGACAGGCATGATATCCACCAGATGCAACAACAACCGGGTGCGCTGCAGATGTTTGAGAAACTGGATACCAAGCCCGGCGCCGCCAGCCGCCCCCTCGATGAGTCCCGGCACATCGGCCATCACAAAACTGCGCTCAGCGTCAACGCGCACCACGCCTAGACCCGGGTGCAAAGTTGTAAACGGATAAGCAGCAACTTTGGGTCGCGCGGCGGATAGCGCCCGGATCAGCGTGCTCTTGCCGGCATTGGGCATACCCACCAGACCCACGTCAGCAAGCAATTTGAGCTCCAGATGGAGTTTGCGAGATTCACCGGGTGTTCCCGGCGTAAATTTTCGGGGGGCCCGATTAACGCTGCTCTTGAAACGCACATTACCCAGACCCGGAGCGCCACCTTCGGCCACCAGTAACCGCTCTTCCCCACGAGTGATGTCACCAATGACCTCATTGGTCTGAAGATCGCTGACTATGGTGCCAACGGGAACACGCACTTCCAGATCATCGCCACCCTTGCCGGTCATTTGCCGGCGTGCGCCGGGCTGCCCGTTTTCGCCCCGAAACCGGCGTGATACCCGAAAATCTGCCAGCGTGTTGATGCCTGGGTCACCCACCAGAAACACGCTGCCGCCGCGGCCGCCATCACCGCCATCCGGGCCACCCCGTTCCACGTACTTTTCACGCCGGAAGCTCGCACTACCGTTGCCACCGCGGCCGCCGGTTACTGTAATCGTCGCTTCATCGACAAATTTCATTGCATTACTCTACAACAAACCATAAAAAAACCCGGCAACAAGGCCGGGTTTACAAAGAATTATTGCCGCCTTATCAGTCAGTAACAATACTAACGTACTGCCGATTCTTGGGACCTCTTTTGGAAAACAGCACTTTGCCGTCCGCTTTGGCAAACAGCGTGTGATCACGCCCCAGACCGACGTTTTCGCCCGGATGCGTTTTGGTACCGCGCTGGCGCACCAGGATGTTGCCTGCCAGAACACTTTCACCGCCATAGCGTTTGATGCCAAGGCGTTTGGATTCCGAATCGCGACCGTTGCGGGTACTACCGCCTGCTTTTTTATGTGCCATGTTGTTCTCCTACGCGCTTATGCCGGTAATTTTGACCTGGGTGTACGCCTGTCGGTGTCCCTTCTGGCGCTTGTAGCCCTGGCGACGCTTGAACTTGACTACATCGATTTTACTACGGCGTCCTTGTGACTCTACCGTTGCAGTGACCTTGCCACCTTCTACCAGGGGCGTACCGACTGTCACGTCTGCCCCCTCGCCGACCAGCAACACCTGGTCAAATTCTACAGTGGCGCCAGCTTCGGCATCCAGCTTTTCGATTTTAAGGCTAGTCCCTTCGGCGACCCGGTATTGCTTTCCCCCGGTCTTAATGACGGCATACATTGTTGATACTCCTGGAAAATGATCGGTTTTTTCGAGGCCACACGTGCCCATGGCCAACCACGGCCAGCAAAGAGCGGGAATTCTAAAGGCATCAGCCGGTCGGGTCAATCACTATTCACCCAAATTGACCACTAATCCGCTTAAATTGAGTGTTTTTCAGCGTATTGCGACAGAATGGCAAAATGGTGCTAGCATCGCCGCCAGATTTACCAATCGGCAGCGTTGCATGCAGCTATCTGACATAAAATCCCTCATGGCAGACGATTTGACGGCCATTGACAATGAAATCCGTCATCAGCTGCATTCCGATGTAGCGCTTATCGATCAGGTCTCACACTACATCATCAACAGCGGCGGTAAACGATTGCGGCCCATGCTGGTCGTTCTGGGGGCCCGTGCGATGGGTTGCGACGATGCGATGCCGGTCAAGGCTGCGGCGATCATCGAGTTTATTCACACGGCGACCTTGCTGCACGATGATGTCGTCGATGAGTCCGAATTGCGCCGCGGACGCCGCACAGCCCACGAAGTCTGGGGCAACCAGGCCAGCGTGCTGGTCGGTGATTTTTTGTACTCGCGCGCCTTTCAGATGATGGTAGAAATTGGCCACATGCGCATCATGGACATTCTCGCCGAAGCAACTAACACGATCGCGGAAGGTGAGGTGTTACAGCTTATCAACGTAAATGACCCTGACACCACGGAAGAAGCCTATCTGCAGGTCATTCACCGCAAAACTGCCAAACTGTTCGAAGCCGGTCTGCGCATCGCGGCGGTGTTGACCAGGCAGGATCCCCAGTCAGAAACACAAATGGCCCAATACGGACTGCATCTGGGTACCGCGTTTCAGCTCATTGATGATGTGCTGGATTACAGTGGCAGCAGCACCAAACTTGGAAAACATGTCGGCGACGATCTGGCCGAAGGCAAGCCCACATTGCCGTTGATCTACGCCATGAAAAACGGTACCGACGCACAGAAACAACTGATTCAGAACGCAATTGAAGCCGGTGGCCTTGACCAGATTGACGCCGTGGTCACGGCCATCGAGTCTACCGGAGCGCTGAAGTACACCGAACAATTTGCGCGGCGCGAGTCGGACTCTGCCTTGCAGGCTTTGCAGGCCCTGCCCGCCAGCCCCTACCGCGAAGCTCTCGAAGCACTGGCCCGCTTATCGGTAGAGCGCAACCATTAGCTTTCGTTGATTTCCACGGGTGCACCATCAGCCAGTGTTTCGCCCCCGCGGATCGCTACCCGATCGCCTTCGCGCAGTTCACCCTCGACCGCAATTAGTTCGCCGGCGCTGTCTCCCAGTTCAACGATAATTTTCTCGGCTTTGTTTTCGTCACTGATGCGCATCACGTAATTGCCGTCACTGCGTAACACCACCGCATCACGGGGTACAGCCAGTGACTGCTCACCAGCACGAATCGGAATGCCGACGCTGACCAGTTCGCCAACTGCCAGGGACCCGGCGATATCGTCAGGCAGGTCGATGCGCGCCTCGAAAGTCTGTGAGCGTACATCACCCGTTGGAATAAGCGCGCGGATAGCCCCGGTCAGACGGCTGGCATCATTAAATATCGTCAGCAGGTCATCGACATGCACACGACTAAAATATTTCAATGGCACAAAGGCACGAACCTCCAGGTTATCCGTCGATGTCAGGCGTGCCAGTGAAGTACCGCGTGCAACTTCCTCACCAGCACGGTGCATACGTTGCACGATGATGCCGTTAAATGGCGCTGTAGTCGTTGCACGCCGGATCTGATCATCGATCTGACGAATGCGTACTTCAATAATACGGGCATCGGCCTGCGCCAGATCCCGATTGGCAACCGTCTGTTCAAGCTGGAACTCGGATACCGCACTGGTGGTGCTAAGTTGTGCCTGCCGGCGCCGTTCGCTTTCGAGTTGCCGAACCTGGATCTGCGCCCGCGCCAGCAACGCTTCCTGTTCCGCGCGCTGCAAACGTAACGTGGTTGGATCAATGGCTGCGACCGTCTGGCCCGCAACCACCACTGTGCCAGGTTCCAGCACCTCGCTTAACAAACCGCCGATGCCAGCGGTAATCTGCACTTCATCGCGACTGTAAATAGTGCCCGGCACTGCAATGGTCGGCGCCACCTCAGCGACCTGCACGGTGCCCACACGAACTACCTGAGGGGGGCGTTCAGGACGCTGCGCCGTGGCACTCAAAACACTCAAAAATAGAGCTACCCCCAATACAAGCCTTGTTAGTTTCATGACGTTTCCAGCACCTTTGAGTTGACCTTACCGGCTTCGCGTTTGCGCAATTTAAACATGTTTGGTTCCAGCGATAACAATGATGGGACAAACACCAGCGTCAATACGGCATTGACGAGCATACCGCCAATGATGACCGCGGCCAGTCCACGATAGATTTCAGAACCTACGCCGGGAATGACAGCGAGCGGTAACATCCCGAAGATACTGGTGAGCGTGCTCATATAAATCGGCCGGGCGCGCAGACGTACCGCCTGATTGATCGCCTCCTTACTCTCCAGACCTTCGGCGCGCCCGGCGCGCGTTTGCACCACCAGCAAAATTGCGTTATTGACCACAAGACCAAGCAAAATTATAAAACCGATCATCGTCAGAAGATCCAGCGACTGCAGCGTAAACAGATTCAAAAAGCGCAATGACAACACACCGCCGGCAATGGCCAACGGTACTGCCAGTAACACCAAAAAGCTGTCCCAGAACGAACGGAACATGGCCGCCATGATCAGATAAAGAATCAGGATTGCCAGCGCCAGGTTTTGTGCCATC
>JABDLQ010000233.1 GCA_013002925.1 Gammaproteobacteria bacterium
GCATAAAAAAGGATCAGGACAAGTGGAATGACATTTCCGATGAGAATGCAAAGCGTGAACTGGAAATCACCCGACGCGAACTCAAGGAACTTCGCGAGACCATTGACTACAACAAGCTCGATGAGCCCACCAAACTCAGCTATCGGCTCTATGTCGAGCGGGCGGAGCAGGATATTGAGAATTTTCAATATCGCTTGCATAACTATCCGATAAATCAGATGTATGGCGCACAGTCCAGGTTGCCATCGTTTCTGATCAATATTCACCGTATCGATAATGAAACAGACGCGCGGGGATATATCGCCCGACTGAACGGCATCGATGAGCAGATTACCCAGGTCATCGAGAATCTGAAGTTGCGCGAAAGCAAAGGGATTGTTGCTCCGAAATTTGTGTTTCCCTACGCCATTAGTGACACCAAAAATGTGCTGTCCGGAAAGCCCTTTGTGAGTGATGCACTGGAGGACAGTGCTTTGCTGGCCGATTTTAAAAAGAAAGTCGCAAATATTGAAATCGATACGCAGCTGCGTGAAGAGTTAATTACAGAAGCAAGTGGTGCACTTGCAGAGAGCGTCAAACCGGCATTTGGCTCGCTGATTGAGTTTCTGATGGAGCAGGAAAAGCGTGCCAACACTGATGATGGCGCGTGGAAGCTTCCGGACGGCGAAGCGTTTTATGCCATGGCGTTGAAGCGCACCACGACCACCGACATGACGGCAGATGAGATTCATGAACTGGGTCTGAGCGAGGTGGCAAGAATTCACGAAGAGATGCGCGCGATCATGGAACAGGTCGAATTTGACGGAACGCTGCAGGAATTTTTCGAGTTCATGCGCACGGACAAACAATTTTACTATGACGAGACACCGGAAGGTCGTGCAGCTTATTTGGCAAAAGCCGAAGACATCATCGACACCATGCGTGGCAGGCTGGATGAACTGTTTGTCACCAAGCCCAAAGCGGACTTGGTTGTAAAAGCAGTAGAGGCGTTTCGAGAAAAATCTGCCGGCAAGGCCTTTTATCAGCGGCCCGCACCGGATGGTTCACGACCCGGCACTTATTACGCAAATTTATACAAGATGTCCGATATGCCTATGTACCAGATGGAAGCGCTGGCCTATCATGAGGGCATTCCCGGTCATCACATGCAGCTTGCGATTGCGCAGGAGCTCAAGGATGTACCATCGTTTCGCAAATACGGGCGTTACACGGCATACACGGAGGGCTGGGGTCTGTACAGCGAACTGGTGCCTAAGGAGATGGGTTTTTACAGCGACCCGTATTCGGATTTTGGCCGGCTGGCGATGGAAATCTGGCGCGCCTGCCGCCTGGTGGTCGACACCGGAATTCACCATAAGAAATGGACCCGTGAACAGGCCATAGATTATCTATCGACCAACACTCCGAATCCGTATGGTGATGTGGTCAAAGCGATTGAACGTTACATCGTCATGCCGTCCCAGGCGACTGCCTACAAGATTGGCATGATCAAGATTGTGGAGTTGCGTGATAAGGCACGTGCAGCGCTTGGCGATGACTTTGACGTGCGCGAGTTTCACGAAGTGGTGTTGCGCAGCGGTCCGGTGCCCCTGTCGGTGCTCGAAGATCAGGTGGCAGATTATGTCGCCAGAAAATCGCAGGAGCGTGCTTGACGCCTCCGGGCAATTGCCGTAAAAGAGTGTGATGATGATTTTTAAGTGGAACGTAGCGCGATTTACATCTGTGGTCTGGTGGTGGCCAGCGCCAACAGATGGGAGTGCGTTGAACTAAGCGGACATCAGGAACACGACAACCCATCTTCACCACGTGAAGGTGGGTTTTTTTATGCTCAGTACGAATTGGATGCCGATTCGAGACCCGACATGCAGACATTTTTTGACATCGCAGCGGACCTGGATACACCGGTTTCCGCCTATTTGAAACTGGCGCCTTTCAAGCCGCGGTTTTTGCTCGAGAGTGTGGAAGGCGGCACGCGTGTTGGGCGCTATTCGTTCATAGGTTTTGGTGAAAGTCTCGAAGCCAGGCTGACCGCCAGTGGCATGAGGGTCAACGGTGAAGAGCGGCCGCGACCGGCTAATCAACAGGAGTTTCTCGACGCTTTACGCAAGCTGCTGGCCGATACACCGGTTTTGCGTCCGGATGATGCGGATGTACCGTTTCGTGGTGGTCTGGTCGGGGTCATGGGCTATGACATCGTGCGCCTGTTCGAATCTCTGCCTGTGCTGACGGACAAACATACCGATTTACCGGAGGCGGCATTTGTGGCGCCGCAGTCAATGCTTGTGTTTGATCATTTGACCCGCCGTGCAGGGCTGCTGCATGCCGGATCGGAAACCACGCGCCAGGCGCTGCGCAACAATGTCGTTGCAGCCATGCGTGGACCCGTGCCGGAAACCGGGCGCGGCGCCGGAGAGTTTTCAGCGCCGTCTGCCAGCATGGAACAATCGGAGTTTGAAGACAAAGTGCGCTGGGCACAGGAACAAATTGCAGCGGGCGAGGTTTTTCAGCTGGTGCTGTCGGTGTGTTTCTCCGGCGCTACTGACATTGATCCCTTCCTGGTTTACCGTGCATTGCGATTATTGAACCCCTCACCCTACATGTATTTTTTTGACCTCGGTGATGCCCAGGTGGTGGGTTCGTCGCCTGAGGCCCTGGTGCGATTGCAGGAAGGGGTTGCTTCGTTGCGGCCGATCGCCGGCACCCGCCCACGGGGTACAGACAGTCACAGCGATGAGAATCATGCCAACGAGTTGTTGGCGGACCCGAAGGAAAATGCAGAGCATGTCATGCTGGTCGATCTGGCCCGCAATGATCTTGGCCGGGTGGCGGTGCCGGGTTCGATCAACGTCAATCCCTATCGCGTGATCGAGCGCTATAGCCACGTCATGCACCTGGTCAGTGGAGTGCAAGGTAAAGTTGAAAAGCAATTTGACGCGTTTGATCTGTTTGCTTCGGCGTTTCCGGCCGGCACGCTGGTGGGAGCACCCAAGGTCCGCGCGATGGAACTGATTGAACAAGCTGAGCCTGCACGCCGGGATTTTTACGCAGGCACCGTTGGTTATTTTGATCATGACGGCAACATGGATCAGGCGATTGCGATACGCACGATTGTATTTCATCAAAACCAGTATCGCTTCCAGGCAGGTGCCGGTATCGTGGCCGACAGCGTTCCTCGTACGGAATATCAGGAAGTAGTGCACAAATCCAATATTCTGCGCCAGGCGCTGGCGATGGCGCGGGACGGATTATGAGTACGACCATTCTTATGATCGATAATTACGATTCCTTTACTTTTAATCTGGTGCAGGGATTTCGCAGCCTGGGGGCAACCGTGGTTGTTCATCGCAACGATCAGATCAGCATTGCCGATGCCGTTGGACTGGAAAAGACTCATCTGGTCATTTCACCAGGGCCAGGAAATCCGGACAGCGCCGGAATCAGTGTAGCGCTGGTGCGTGCGCTGGCTGGCAAAGTGCCGATACTTGGAGTGTGCCTCGGGCATCAGTCGATCGTCGCCGCGTTTGGTGGCCAAATTAGTCGGGCGACGCGTCAAATGCATGGCAAAACCTCACAGGTCAGCCATGACGGGGGTTATCTGTATGCGGGCATCAGCGATCCGTTTGCAGCAGGACGCTATCATTCATTGACAGCCACGGATGCCGGTTTGCCCGATGAATTGACGGTGGTCGCAACCACCGACAGCGGTGAAATTATGGGTGTGCGACACCGCGATGTTGCCGTTGAAGGTGTGCAGTTTCATCCGGAGAGTATTCTGACACCAGATGGAATGACGCTGATGCAGAACTTCATTCAACACACTGACCCCGGAGCACCGTGATGAGCGACGCCACCGTTTTCTGTATCCGACAGGCAATGGAAGAAGTGCTGATGGGTCAGGATCTGGACGAGCACCGGGCAGCAGAGGTTATGGAGGCACTAACCGATGACACCGTGCCGGCGGTGTTGGCGGGTGCGTTTTTAACGGCATTAAGATGCAAAGGTGAAACGGCGGATGAAATTCGTGGTTTTGCCAATACCATGCGTAAACTGGCCATCCGCCCGGAGTTACCCGCAGACAGCACGGCGGTCGATATCGTGGGTACCGGCGGTGATGGTTCCGGAAGCCTGAACATTTCCACAGGAAGTGCGTTGCTTGCCGCCGCCAGTGGACTCACCGTGGTAAAGCACGGTAATCGTTCGGTCTCAAGTAAAAGTGGTAGCGCCGATGTGCTGGAGCATCTTGGCATGACGTTACCGGCAGACGCCGAAGCGGTAACCCAGGCGCTTGCTGACAGCGGTTTTACTTTTTTGTTTGCGCCGTATTTTCACCCGGCCATGAAGGCCGTGGCGCCGGTCCGGCAGGTGCTGGCCATCCGTACGGTGTTTAATGTCCTGGGTCCTTTGACCAATCCCGCACGGCCGCCGTTTGCGGTCATCGGTGCGTATAGCGAGCCGCTGGCGAGGCTGATGGCGGATGCCTTGTCAGGCATGGAGGTCGAGCGTGCTTTTGTCATTCACGGCGAACCGGGCTGGGACGAAGCAACACCGGTTGGTCCGTTTGTGTTGTTTGACGTACGGGACGGCCAGGTCAGGCGCGAAGTGAGGGACCCGAAAGACTACCGCATGCGTCGGTGTACAGCAGCGGACTTGCAGGGAGGCGATGCTGCGTATAATGCAGACCGGCTTGCTGCTGCACTGAGTGGCAAAGAGCAGGGGGCACATGTGGATGCACTGGTGCTCGGAGCGGCCCTGGCACTTGAAGTGACCGGCACGACACAATCCATGAGGGCTTCGATGTCGCACGCACGCGAAGCGATTAATGCCGGTCGTGGCCGGGCGCTACTGGCGAGCCTGAAAGCATGAGCAGCTACGGGGTATGAGCGATTTTTTGCACCGTATGGCACAGTCGTCGTTGCGCCGGGCACAGGCCGCAGCGCAAAATGAACCGTTGGCGGCCCTGATAAAACGCTGCGAGGGCCTGCCCGACACGATACCGCTCGTACCCGCAAATAACGGCATGAGCGTGATAGCTGAAATTAAATTGCAGTCCCCGGCAGAAGGGCGACTCAGCGGGACGAACTCCGATGCCGCTCTGACCGCCAGGGCACAGTGCTACATCGATGCCGGGGCGTGCGCAATCTCGGTGCTCACCGAGCCTGACCGGTTTGCGGGCGCGCTGCATCATCTTGCACCAGTGGCGGCATGCGCGCACCCCGCAAAGGTCGCAGTCATGCGCAAGGATTTTTTGACCGATATCTACCAGGTCTATGAAGCGCGTGCGGCGGGTGCTGACGGCGTGCTGCTGATCAAGCGCCTGCTGGCTGACAAGGTGCTTTCCAATATGCTGAGCGCCGCGCAGGACCTGGGGATGTTTGTACTTCTGGAGGCGTTCGATCAGCATGATCTCGAACAATGTGACCGCTACGTCGCCGACAACGTGCTGATCGGTTTGAATTGTCGTGATCTGACCACGTTACAAATCGACCCGGCACGTTGCGCCGAATTGATCGGGCACTTTCCGGCCCATGCGATCAAAGTGGCCGAAAGCGGGATTCACAGCGCAGCTGACGCCAGGGCTCTGGCAAACCAGGGGTACCATATGGCATTGATTGGCACAGCATTGATGAAAGCCAACGATCCGGCTGCGCTAATCGCACAGATTCGTCAGCAAACGGTCCGTTCTTCACGATGAGCATCTGGGTCAAAATATGCGGGTTGACTGACGCCGCTGCAATCGAGGCCGTGGTGCAGGCCAGTGTGCAGGCAGCAGGGTTTGTGTTTGCCGACTCACCGCGCAAGGTGGCACCCACGGTAGCCGCCGGGCTCGCACAGCAATTGACCAGTGACATTGCTACCGTGGCGGTGTTTTTAAGGCCCACCCAGGCACAGGTAGACGAGGTGCTGCAGGACTTTCACCCGGACTATGTTCAGGCTGACTGGAGCGCATTGGCAGAGCTTGATTTGCCGGAGTCTGTGATGCTGTTGCCGGTGCTAAGAGAAGGTCAAAACACCGACCGCCAGCAACTACCATCACGGTTTTTGTTTGAAGGGGTCAACAGCGGGGCGGGTGAAACGGTCGACTGGCAGCAAGCCGCAGTGCTTGGACGGCATGGCGACCTGATTCTTGCGGGTGGGCTTGACCCTGCCAATGTGCGAAACGCAATCAAGGTAGCCCGTCCATTCGGGGTTGATGTCAGTAGTGGGGTCGAGAATGCACCGGGCAGCAAAGATCCGGAGCGCATCATGGAATTTGTCAATCAGGTGAGAACACAATGAGTGCAGAGCCAGACGCAGCCGCCCTGCTGGCGCGGTTGATCAATCACGAGTTTCCCGATGAACGCGGGCGTTATGGACCGTATGGCGGGCGTTTTGTACCGGAAACACTGGTACCGCCACTTGATCGGCTGATGGCCGGCATGCGCGCGGTGTTGAACGAAGATGATTTTCAGAATGAATTAAATTCGCAGTTACAACACTGGGTAGGCCGGCCAACCCCGTTGACCCGCGCGGAACGACTGAGTGCGGCCTGGGGCGCAGAGGTGTGGCTCAAGCGAGAAGATTTGGCCCATACGGGTGCGCACAAGATCAACAACGCGATTGGACAGGCATTGCTGGCTAAACGGCTCGGCGTAAAGCGGATCATTGCCGAAACTGGTGCCGGTCAGCATGGTGTGGCCAGTGCAGCGGCCTGTGCGCGGCTGGGCATGCCGTGCCGGGTCTACATGGGTGAAGTGGATGTTGCACGCCAGGCGCCCAATGTCGATCGCATGGAACGACTGGGTGCCGAAGTAGTTGCGGTAACCAATGGCGATCGCACGCTACGCGCCGCCATTGATGAAGCGCTGCGGGACTGGGTGTCGTCACCGCTGGATACCTGGTATCTGCTGGGGTCGGCAGTGGGGCCACACCCTTACCCGGAACTGGTGTGCCATTTTCAGTCCGTAATTGGAAACGAGGCACGCCAGCAGATGCTGGACCAGGCAGGCCGGTTGCCGGATGCTGCAGTCGCCTGCGTGGGCGGCGGCTCCAATGCCATCGGCCTGTTTCATCCACTGATTGCCGATACACAAATTGAGCTGCTCGGTGTGGAGGCCGGTGGTCGCAGTATGGGGCTGGGCGACAACGCCGCCAGCCTGGTGGCGGGCACACCGGGTGTACTGCACGGTTGTTTTTCAATGCTGTTGCAGGACGAAAATGGCCAGGTACACGAAACCCATTCGGTCTCGGCGGGGCTCGATTATCCGTCGGTGGGCCCGGAGCATGCGTTGTTGCAACTGACGGGTCGTGCCCGCTACGTCACGGCGGATGACGACCAGGCGCTCGACGCGCTCAACGAATGCTGTGCAATGGAAGGCATACTGCCGGCCATTGAAACGGCGCATGCCTTTTTTGGCGCCCGTGAATACGCACGGGAACATCCTGGTTGCTGCATTTTGATCGGGGTTTCGGGTCGTGGTGATAAAGACCTGCCGACGCTGCAGCAACTGGCCGGTGTGGCATCGTGACGGGCAACCAGGCAATCAATACGGCGATCGATGCCGCCAGGGCGGAGGGCCGGCCAGCACTCGTCGCGTTTCTGACCGGCGGATATCCGACCCGCGAAGGGTTTCTCGACAATCTCGCGAAGCTGACTTCAGAAGCGGACATCGTTGAAATTGGCGTGCCGTTCACCGATCCGATGGCGGACGGCATGACGATTCAAAACAGCAGCAGTGCAGCGCTGGCCCAGGGTGTCACGTTGAACTGGATACTGGAGCAGGTCGGCAGCCGGCAATGGGATGCGCCAGTTTTACTGATGAGCTATTTGAACCCCTTGTTGTCGCTGGGCGATAACCTTGCAAAACGCTGTGCAGCGGCCAATGTTGCCGGCATCATTTGCCCTGATTTGCCACTCGATGAATGTGACCTGTTAAGAGTACCGCTGGCGGCAGCCGGTGTAACGTTTATTCAACTGGTGACGCCGGTCACTGCACCGGAGAGAATTGAAGCGATCTGCAAAGTTGCCAGCGGTTTTATTTATGCGGTGACTGTCACCGGCACTACGGGCGGAGCACGCTCCGGCGGCCCCGCCGGCGACGCCGCACCGGTAACCGGCGCAGTGATCGACTATCTGAAAACGATTAAACAACACGCGACCGTACCGGTGTGTGTTGGTTTTGGCATCCGCAGCCCGGAACAGGTGAAGGAACTGGGTGCCCATGCCGACGGGGTGATTGTCGGCTCGGCCCTGGTCGAAGAGCTCACAGCCGGTCGTGACCCCGCGGCGTTTGTGCGCTATTTGAAAGGCGGTAAGTGACGCACTTTTTCAGCAACCGCAATTTGTGGATTCTGTTTCTTGCGCAGTTTATCGCGACCAGCGGCGCGACCCAGTCGGCGACTCTCGGCGGTATTCTTGGCGACCAGTTTGCGCTGAATAAAGTGCTGGCGACACTGCCGCAGGCATTTCACATTGTAGGGATTGCTGCGTTTACGATACCGGCTGCCCTGGTGATGCGACGGGCGGGCCGGCCGCGGGGGTTTTCAGGGTCGGCGGTGCTGGCTCTGGCCAGTCAGCTGCTGGCGGTAGTGGCTATTTTTCGTGGCAGCTTCTGGTTATTCACGGCGGCGTTTATTCTGCTTGGATTATCGAACGCCTTTGCACAGCAATTACGCTTTGCGGCCACCGAAGCGGTAGATCCAGCCCATGCCGGACGGGCGGTGAGTTTCGTGCTGTTGGGGGCGGTCGGCGGTGCGATGCTCGGTCCATTTCTGGCAAGTCATGGGGTGCATTGGATACCCGCTATTCCGTATGCCGGCGGTTTTGCCGTTCAAGCGCTGATGTTTTTACTGCTGGTGGCGCTCTATCTGACTCTGACACCGGCACCGACGCTGTCCCCTGCGGCTGATATAGCCGCGACGAAAAAACGTTCCGTATCCGGGCTGGTGCGACAACCACTGTTCATGGTGGCGGTGTTGGCGGGCGTTACGTCGTACGCTGTGATGAGTCTCCTGATGACCGCGACGCCGATCAGTATGCATATCATTGACGGCTTTACGCTGGAGCAAACTGCCGGGGTCATCCGTGCACATGTGATCAGCATGTATCTGCCGTCCCTGGTCTCAGGGCTGCTGGTCGACCGCTTTGGCATAGGCAAAATGATGGCGCTGGGATTGCTGGCGATGGCGGGCTGCATCGGCATCGCGCTCAATGGTCACGAATATCTGCACTACTGGTGGGCACTGGTATTGCTGGGTGTCGGCTGGAATTTTCTGTTTGTTGGCGGCACCACGCTGCTGACTCGCACTTATCGTCCACACGAGCGCTACACGGCGCAGGCTATAAACGAGTTCTCTGTATTCGGTATGGCAGCCATTGCGGCATTGATGGCGGGTGTTTTTATTCAGATGTTCGACTGGAATACTGCCGTGTGGGCGACAGTGCCGCTGTTGCTTGTGCTGACGTTGTCGTTATTGCTGGTCAGAAAACATGCGCAGTTACATTGAGCGCACAACATCAAAAATGCAGAGATTACGCGATTTAGTTATGCCGGATTATTCCTGAGCGGTGGTTGACCAGGCGATCAGTCTTTGGGAGACGAGCCGGCTTTCAGATCCCGGGTGCGCTTGTGAATGCGCGATATCAGGTCCCTGGCAAGTCTGGGGTTTTCTGCGCGGGCCTGGCGCGCCAACTGCAGGGCTTCGGCAAGGTCGGCCGATTCATCTGCAAAAGACTGGCGCAAGATATTCTCTGCGACGTCGAGCATCGCCAGCGTGTGTCCACCGCTGACCGCCTTCCGGGCCCAGAAATCAGCCTCGGCACGAATACGGTCGTTGAACTGTTCGAGAGACACCTTGCCGTCGTTGGCGGGATGTGAGGGCCAGCTGTAGTCAGTGGCAAAGTGCACCGTGCTATAGAGCAGTCCATACATATACTGGGCCTGATGATCGCCGTCAGTGGCGAGCTGTTTGAGCGCTGTAAATGCGTCGGACGGTTGTTCGATCGTGCCGAGATAATGGGTGTATTGCCCGGACATCAGCAGCTGCATTTTTTTCAGGCGATCCCGGTGCGGCAATTCGATACACACGGCGCTCAGGCGTTCGTAATGTTTATCCGTTACGGCAGCAATGCATTGCGACTCATCGGCCCTCGCCAGCGGGCCGTCGGCTACAAACGCAGTTAACAATAATACTGCCGCTGCACGCGGTAACAAACGCTGCATTGGGTCTGGCTCCTGAAAAACGCTCAAGTATCAGTATATGATGGACCTCGTACAAATGCCGGTAATTGCACACACTTTGATTGCATCGGGGTACGAAGATCGAGCCTGCAGTAACCAGATTTCACATTTATAAATAAAATCATATGGTTAGAATTGATAGCAGGTTCGGGCATCCGCCACTAAATGTCGGAATCGGAGGGTGGATGGTCAGCATAAACGCAGACGGCAGGACAGGCTCGCAGATGCAGGTCTCCACCGCTGATCCTCGCCTGTTGCTGCAAAGTATGATGTGTGTACTCGCAAGGAGGGAGCCTTGAAGAGTCTGAGAATGATAAAAAAACTGATGCTGTTGCCGTTTTTTTTAGCGGGTGTTGTTGCCGCTTTGCCAGCTTCGGCACAAAACACGTCAGACTGGGTAATCGAGTTTGAGATCACGCCATTTGCACTGCACACCAGTGCGA
>JABDLQ010000236.1 GCA_013002925.1 Gammaproteobacteria bacterium
CTAATGTGGATCCGGATGCCAGTGAAGCGCTTTACTGGCCTACGTTACGTTATGCACTGGCGCTGGAAACGCTGGGACAGGTCGATGCCGCACACCGCCATTTTACTCAAGCGATACGTATCTCGGAAAATCATTTTGGTCCGTTCAACCCGGACCTGGTGGAAGCGCTCACGGGTCATGGCAGAACCCTGATTGCACAGGGTCGATATGAAGAAGCGGAAACCTCGCTGCTGCAGGCGCAGAGCATCACCCATCGCAACGCCGGCGTGTTCACAACTGAGCAAATCATCATCCTGCGCCACCTCAGCCAGGCCTACACAGCACAGGGTAAATTGATTGCCGCTGATAAAGTACAGCGTCTCGCGCTGGCAGTGTTCGAGGACACCTATGGCGACACGCCGGAGCTGGTGCCGGCGCTGCAGGATTGGGCCAAATGGAACGCCAGACTCAGTCGTTTTGCCAAAGTCAGCGACAGCCTTAACAAAGCTCTGGAAATACTCGAGCAGGCGTATGGCCCCAACGATATGCGCCTGGTCGAAACACTGGATCTCATCGTCAAACTATACCGGTTTCATCCTTCGCGAGGTAATGCCGTTGATGGCCAGCGGGCACTACGTCGGATTGCAAAAATTTACGCAAACCAACCCTATGTCGATCAAGCTGATTTGCTCAAAGCGCGGACTCGAATCGGTGACTGGTACATGCTGGCGCAGGCCAATACGCATGCAATAGCGCAATACTCCAGGGTCATTGAACAATCTGTGCAGGACAATGTAGATCAGCAACTGATCGACGATTTTTTTGGTGACCCGAAAATGCTCTTTGTAGACCGTTCGCGGCGCGAATTCTGGGGTAAGAAAATTAGCGGCGCAACCATCGATCCGGGCTATCTTATCGTGCAGTACGATGTGCGCAAAAACGGGCGGACAGCAAATTTCCGGGTTGTTGAAGACACGATGAACAATCCGGCCATGAGCAAAGCTGCCCTCGCCAAAGTGGAGTCTGCGATCTTTCGCCCCCGGTTTGAAAACGGCAAACCGGTTGACACGCAAGGTCTGCGCATATTGTTTGAAATCAAACCCGGCGGCAAAGGCCTCGAATTCGGCAGCCGTTTTGTAGACAAAGAGACCCAGACGAATCGCTGAACCTTGCAGGCCGGTTGTACACCGATGCTCTTGCACACCCCATTCAGGTAAAAGCAACCAGGCCAATCAGACGCACAGATTGGCCAGTGCAGGCAAGTCACATGCTCTACGTCCCTGATGTGCACCAGGCCTGGGTGTTTACTGCCCCTCGTGAGCCAGCAAAAAGTCTTTTGCAAAAGGCTCGAACGCACCAAACCGTTCCTGTAAATCGCGTAAATGCTGCAACCGGGTACGGTCTGTCACGCGCTGGTCAAAAAAATCCGCAAATTCAGGCTGCCAGTTTAAACCTGCATAGGCAAAAAGCCGGCGGCTCACTGCCCGTGGGTTCTTTAACAGGCTGTCAAGGCGCACTTCCAGCGAGTTGAACTCGTTCAGATCATGCCAGTGAGCCATGAGTGTCGCAAAGCCCCGGGTTACGCGACCGATGTCACGCAAACTCGATGAATACCCGGATTCAGGTGCATGCAATTCGTGACAGTAAAGATCCATCGCGGCAAACAGCGGACTGGATACCACGTCGACGATCCGCATACCCGGAAACAGCTGGGCCCCAAGCCCCAGAAACATCCAGTTATCGGGGCTATGGTCAAGCAGTACCAGGGGCTGCTTGCCGTGAAAATTTTGCTGAATGTACTGATCAGCTAGCGCACCAAGCTCTGACGCTCGCGCCGCAGACAGGGCCTCGGGGTACGCATGCGGGCTGCCCAGATGGGCCGGAAGCTTTGCGGCAATATCTGCGAGCGTTAAACTGCCTTTAGCACACAACACATCAGGATGCTGTGCAAGCAGGCACCGGATCAATTGTAGTGCAGCGCCAGACAGGCCGGTGATGAATATTGGGCGCAACGAGGTTTTGGCACGACTCAGCCGGGTAACCTTTGCGGGCGTAAAAAAGCTCAGTGAACGCTTTAGTTGCTCTTCAAACGCGTCGCCGTCGAAATTTTTGATCTGCAGAGCATTTGCGTTTTGGTAATGTCTGAATGCCTCTGCAAAATCGCCTCGAGCTGCATACAGATCACCGACTAAATAGTGACAGCTACTGCGACCCGCTGCACTATCACAACGGCGTGCAAGTCGTTTGACCAGCAATCCGATAGCATGCCCTGTGCGATTCAGCGACTGCAATACGCGGCAGTACGCTTGCAACGTGGGCAAATCATGGTGGCGCGGATCGCCGGCACCAGACATGTGCTTAACTGCCGCTTTTTGTTGTCCCTGCAAGGCATAAACTTCGGCTTGCCCCACATGTGCAAGAGCGTTGCTGTGATTCGCCGCGAGCGCGGCATTGTATGCCCGTTGCGCACCCGGCCGGTCGGCACGTGCAAGGCAAATATGGCCAAGTTGAGTCAATGCCATGCTGTGCGCCGGGTTTAATTGTAGCGCGTGCTCCACCGACTCTGCTGCCTCATCGAGTTTGTCTATGCCAAGGTAGGCGACAGCCTGGGCCACCCAGGCATTGGCATCCGCGGGGTGTTTCTGCACATGACAATGCAAATGGTCCAGGGCATCGGCATAGGCCCCCTGCAATATAAATAACCCGGCAATCTCAAAATGCGCACTCTCATAATCGCCATCAAGGCGAATGCAGTTTAGCAGCGCTGCAATGGCCGGTTCGATGCGGCCCTGGGCCTTGAAAAACACCCCCAACTCATAGTGTACTTGTGGATAGGATGGATCCAGCTGCCGCGCCCGTTCAAGTACCCGCAACGCCTTTTCGTGCTGTCCATTTTGCACCAGCACTTTACCTAAACTCACGTACCCTGGAGCAAACGCGGGGTCTGCACGCACCGCGTCGAGATATGACCGTACCGCGGCACGGTTTTCTCCGGCGTTGTTCAGGGCATTACCAAGACCCAGGTGTATATCCGGACGGCCCGGGGCCAGTCTTGCGGCACGCCGCAAATGAAACACTGCGGCATTATGATCGCCAAGCCGGCATTCGAGCTGACCCAGCAAGCTCAACGCTTCGGGCGCTTCAGGGTGTTGATCCACCACCGCCCGATAACCGACCCTTGCTCTTTGCAATTCACCCTGGCTCTCCAGCCGCACAGCTTTTTCGAGACGATCAATGACGGATGGGATCAGCTCGGCCATGCTATATCATCACCTCAAAACACTTTGTCTGGTGGCATGTTGAGAGCTTCAACAAAGCTCTCAAGATGTGCTTTGTAGTGCCGGTATTTGCGTAAGGAAGTTGATTTGAGAAACGATGGCTTGGGGAGCTTTGGAACGACTGGCGCGGTACTGCCGGCTTGCTCGTCGGCAAGCCCCAGAAACTGCATAAGCGCCCCATATTCTTCATCATAATCCAGAATCATACGTTCGTAGCTGACGATGTGCATAGGCAAGTTGCTGGTTTCGCACCAGTGTGCCATGACACGCTTGTGACCATTGATGAACTCTGCAATGTCATTCATATCTGAAGCGTAGGATAATCCCGGCTCGGACTGCAAATCGTAAAAATAAGTAGACAGCGCAATGTCACGGGCATCGCGCGTACAGTATACAACTCTGGCCTCGGGAAACAGTAGCTCAATCACACCGATGTACAAAAAGTTACGCCATGTGGCATCGATGACCAAATCTTTGTTACCGGCATACCGAAAGCTTGCCTGGGCCATATAGCTGCGCGACAGTTGCTCGAGTATCTCCTGAGTCGGCTGGTCTGCCCTGATGGGCCAGGAAGCTCCGGAATCCGAACTCATCCGGTAGGCCGACAACTCAATCAGCTTGCAGTCACCCAGGTCCAGCACACGCTCCTGTTTCGCAATCTGATGTTCTATCGTGCGCACACCCGCACGCGGCATTCCCAAAAGAAACACAAGTCTGTCGCTGCGACTTTTAGCGCGCGCAGCCCGTTCGAGGTGCATTCCAGAGAACCCCTCGATTATTTGCTCACAAGTATGTCTGTATTTCTCACGATCAAACACGGTTCGATCGATTCCGTTGGCAATGCGAAAATGATGGAAGGCAAGATCGTAGGCGTTGTCGGCATCCAGTAGTTTGCCCAGGGTAAAATGGAGACGCCGCGCCTCAGCACCTGGCATTTTTTTGCGCAGGCGGTGCTCCAGCATGGCAATGCCCTCGCGGCCACGTCCGGCGCGCCCGAGAAGGAGTGCGTAGACCGCCGACAAATCCGTATCGGCGCGGCCCGACTGCACGGTGGAAGAGAGCCGCGACAGGGCGACTTTGGTGTCACCAAGTTGAGCTTTCAACCACCCGTACCCCAGCAGGCTGCGCTGATCGGATGGCCGCAACTGCAATGCCCGCTCGTATGTCGTCGTAGCTGCCACCAGGTCACCGCGTTCCAATTGTAAAACCGCCATTTCATTCAAGAGATCGACGTTGGTCGGAACGAGCTCATACGCGCGCTCAAAATAAACCAGTGATTGTTCTCTGGCGCCCTGGTCGCGCAGAATGCGTGCCAATCCCTGCAACGCCTCGAGGTCAGTAGCATCGATCGCGATACATTTTTCATAGGCCGCGATCGCCCGGCTGCAATTGCCCTGCGCAACATTCAGAAGCCCTAATCCCCTGTACGCGGCAGCACACTCATCATCCAGTTCAAGTGCGCGAGAAAAATATTCCGATGCAGATTGCGGTGCGCCCTGACGCAACTTCAGCAAACCCAGATTTGCCTGCGCTTCACCCATTTGTGGGTCAAGGTGAAGTGCGCGCTTGAAGCTGTCAGCCGCTTTGGCATTCTTGTCAACTGTCATCAGCGCAGCACCAAGACTATTCGCAGCAACTGCAGACCTGGGCGCAAACTGAACGGCTGACTGAAAATGTTTTGCCGCCCGTTTGTGATTGCCAATGCGCATCATCAACCGGCCGAGCTGCAAATGCGACAGGGCGAAGTCAGGGCGCATCCGCAACTCTTCAAAATACGCGGACTCAGCTTCACGGTATTGATGCTGCGCAACGCGTAAATCGCCCAGGCTATTTTGGTAGCCCACGCCATAACGATTCAGCTCCAGCGCGGCCAGCAGTCGTTGCTCCGCCTGTTCCAGCATCCCTTGTTGCAAATCCAGAACTGCCAGCGCATGCAACACTTCTGCATTTTCAGGCTCTTTTGACAAAACCAGCTCAAAGGATTCCCGGGCCGTTACAAAGTCGCCTTCACGCTGCGCTTCCTGACCTCTTGTGTACTCTTGCTGAAGATTTACAGTATCTGCCATGGACCCCAAATTTGTTTTAAAATCGTCGAGACACCAGCCTTGAGACACTAGCACACAGTCCGGTTTTTCAATGGTCTTTTTAGAGGGCTGGACGGAGTAAATGACCGTCAATCTTCTTATTTGTGACGCACCTCACGTTCCGGCAAAGTGGATTTGACTTACGCGCTGCTGCGCCCTGAATACCGTCTGAATTACCCCGAGCGGGCAGCTCTCATCCCGCCCCCGGAATCTTTTCTATGCGTGGAATGCCAACCGACGCTACGGGGTTCTTGTTGTCGTCAACAGCGGCGGGAAAAAATCGGGATCCGCAATTACCCAATCTGAAGTTGGCGGTAGTCCGGCCTGATAGCGCTGCAGGGCTTCGCGCATGAACTCAGGCTCCTGCCCGCTGGCCCGCTGCAATGCAAGTTCCTGGAAATCGACCGCACGTTCGAATTCCTGTTTAGCGGCGTACACCATAGCCAGGGTTTGCGCAGCACCTGAATCAGGCCGGTCTGCGTTGATTTGTTCACCAATATCGCGCGCCAGATCAAGTCGGTTCTCGATGTCCGCACAGTGCGCATAAGTGCGCGCGAGAACCTCCTGTACTGATGCGTCTTTGGGATTCACTTTGCCGGCCTCCTCAAGGACCTTTAAAGCAGTAATGCAATCCCCCGTTACAAGGCTGGCAAGCGCCGCATAAAAACGCGCCTGCACATGTCGACTCTGAAGTGTGCTGACGGCCAGATAGTGTTCTTTGGCAGTGGCAAAGTCGCCGGCCCTGAAATACATATGCGCGAGCAAGAGCCTGGGTGGCAGGTAATCCGGGTCCTGCTCTACGGCAATAGCGTATTGATGCTGTGCTGCTTTGAGTTGTCCCTGACGTTCCAGAAAGCTGCCAAAAAAATAATGCGCAATGGGAAAGTCGGGCTGCGCTTTGAGTGCTTGAGAATAATGCAGTCGTGCATCCTCGAAATTGCCGATGATCTCGAGTGCTCTGCCATAACTTAGCCGCGCCCTGGCGTTGCCGGGGTCAAGATCCACCGCCGCTGCAAACTCTTTGGCCGCCGCCAGAAATTTTCGCTGCCGCATCAGGGTCTGGCCATAATCGAGATAGTACGGCACATCGCGCGCGAACCGGGAAATTTCTTCCAGCACCGCATCAGGCGTTAACAGAGTACCCTCACCTGCCCGTTTCAGGATGCGGCGGGCCTCACTACGCCGCGATTGCCGGTGTACCACCTGCGCAAGCGGCCCGTACAATGCGGTGGCTTCCGGTTGCAGCGCTAACGCTTCACGATAATGAACTTCTGCGTCCGCATAGCGCGTCTGCGCCCGGGCAACCCGACCGGCAAGCGCCTGGACAGCCGCCCGCGTGGCCGGTTCATCCGGTATCGCATCCAGCGCAATTCGGGCTCGCTGTATATCTCCAAGCCCGACCATTATTTCGGCACAGTAGTACGATGCATTTCCAAAAGGTCCGAATTTGCGTGCTTCCTGAAAGGCGCGCAGTGCAGCTTCCGGCTGGTGGGCGTTGCGTAATGCGATGCCCTCCAGATAATGCCACTCTGGTGGAGCAGTAGTAAGTTGGCCTGCAATAGAAAATGCGTCAGCGGCCGGTATATAAAAATGACGAGCAAGATAAACCTTGCCTAACTTTGCGTAGGCCGCTGCTTCGTCTGCCAAGGTAGATGCAGTCTGCGTTGCAACGCTCCATTGCGCCAGTGCTTTTTCAAGTGAGCGCCGCACGGATACTTCCAGATCAGCGGTGTGGGGGTGGCGCACAGTGCGCAGTTGGCGCACGTTGTCGCTATCCTGTGTCGCCGGGCATGACCAGAGCATCATCAACAGGACAAACATCGAAATCCACCTAGTCACGACCCTGCCCCTTAACCAACCGGTGGTATTTTCCACCATCAAGGTTGGCGAACAGATCCCTGGAACCATCCAGCCATTTCACCTCCACGTTCACCAGCTGATTGGCGAGCGCCGCATGTTGCAACAACCCGCGTCCGTCACCGGATGAGCCATAACCACCCGTGCGACGTGCTGTTCGCACCTTCGTGTATTCACCAAATGTGAATATTATGCTGGCACCAACCAGGTCACCGGCGGCAGTGACCGGGATCACGCCAATCCATCCGGGCGGATTGCTGCGATTTTCATAAAGTTGTGCAGGTGAATTGTTATTGACCACCACCAGATCAAGATCACCATCGTTATCCAGATCACCGCTGGCCACGGCACGGCTCACAAAGCTGCTTTGAACTACTGTAATACCACTGGCCGGCGCCGCAATTACCCCCTGCATTGCGCCCAGTAAAACATCATTGGGCTGGCGCAGTGGAAAAGGGTCACCAGCATCAACCTGGTGCTGTTGCCGGGTGGTGGCACCATTGGCAACAAAAATATCGGTCAGACCATCCCCGTTGGTATCGATGAAGGCTACCCCAAACCCTGTCTTTGCCAGCGCGCGCCCTGTGACCGGTGTTACCGCCAGCGACTCACGGAAAACAGCGGCACCGTCATTCAGGTAGAGGGTGTCTGCGGTACCGGCAGCGTGCGTAACAAACAGGTCAAAATCACCATCTTCATCCATGTCGATCACATCTGCGCCCATAGCAGGTAACATTCTGCCAAACGCATCACCGGCAACACCGTGCAAGGCCGCTTCATCCGTAAACCGTTTGCCACGGCGATTGAGCAAGAGCTTGTTGGCATCGCCGTCAGCGGCGATAAACAGATCCGGCCAGCGATCGCCGTTGAAGTCAGCGACAACGGCAGCAGTGCTGGGCACTGCGGAGCCCGTTATTTGCATTTTCTCGCTGACATCTTCATAGACTGGAATCCCGGCATCATTGACGCCAGTGTGCATGAACAACTGATCGTCCAGCGCTTCAAAGTTGCCAGCGGCACAATAATCCACAGCACTGGTTTGCGCCCGGCACTGCACTTGCGTGGATGTCGAAAACGTTGTGTAGTTGCCAACAAATATATCCAGTTTGCCATCCTGATTAAAATCCAGGAAACGCGCCGCGTTGCTCCATTGCGAAACGGCGGTGCCGGATTCCCGTCCCACCTCTGTAAAACTGCCATTACCGTTGTTTAGCAGCAAGCGGTTGGCAGCAACGCTCGTGATATAAATGTCGGTAAAACCATCGGCATTGACATCGCCCGCAATGGCTCCGATGCCATAACCGCCTGGTCGTAACCCTGCCGTGTCAGTTACATTGGTAAAACGCAGGCGCGATCCGGTCGAGTCGTTACGAAACAACTGATCTGTGACTTGCGCCGACATAGCGGTGGGTTCGATGAGCGCCTGCCCCCCGGTGTCCAGGTCACCGCCCTGCACCAGGTAGACATCCAGATCACCATCCCGGTCGTAATCGAGTAACGCTGCCCCTCCGCTCATTATTTCCGCGCGGTACAGTTGTCCGGTCATACCATTGTGATGATGAAAATCGAGTCCGCTTGAATCGGTCACATCCACTAACAGGATCGTATCCGGTCCCTGTTGCTCTTTGGAAGTACTGGCATTACAGCCACCCAGCAACAACATTAATGCCAGCAAGAGACCGTTTGAAACACTGTGTACGTCAGTTTTTTGCGGCATAAAGGTAGATTCGTGTCGTAAAAGTGGATGCCACAATTGGGCATTCTTTGGTAAAAGTACTGATTAGCGATCCCGATTTTTTCAGGCGCATAGGGAGATCATACCGCCTGGCCGGGCTCTTACCAATGGCACTGTCGCGCTTCCCAACAAGCAGCTAATAATGGATACTTCCGGGCATGAGGATACTGCCTGTCTGCGCGCTTATCATGCTCATCGCGTGTGCCCCGCAACCCCGGGACCGGAGCATTGTGACGCGTAACGATCTGATTGGCTCGTGGTATGGCGTGTATCCCAGGGGGCGCTTTACTGTGTTGTTCAACACCCGGTTTAATGCTGATGGATCCATCGAAACTGTTTACTATACCTGCCTGACGGATGTGCAGCGCGAACTGGAAAAACGCACTGGCGCTTGGCAATACGCAAACAATGTCATTACACTTGCCTATGACAGCATCGACAGCAATGGCAGTAGTTCGACACCATTCGTTGCTTCCTATCGCATTACGTCCTCGGACGGAGATCGCGTACGGTATCAGAGCATTGAGACCGGTCAAAAATTCTGGAAAGAACGTAAATTGACGGACCGTACCTACACCTGTTTGACAGACAAGTCGACAATCGACGCAGATCGCCGCAATGTAACATCCGCACGCAGCGATGTGCAGGAGCACTCCGTAAATGAGTTGTCACCATGAACCAGCCATTAATACTTGCGATTGACCAGGGCACGACAAGTTCGAGAGCTGTGGTTTTCGATACCTCAGCACAAGTGCTGGCGTCAGCGCAGCAGGAATTCACCCAGCAATTTCCGGCGGACGGCTGGGTTGAACATGATGCCAACGAAATCTGGTCATCGGTGTTGTCGACCTGCACAGAAGTCATCAAAAAAACCCGGGCACAGGGAAAAATCGCTGCAGTAGGCATCACTAATCAGCGCGAAACGACCGTCGTCTGGAACCGGCGCACTGCACAGCCCATACACAATGCCATCGTATGGCAGGATCGGCGCACTGCAGACCTTTGCAGGGAACTTCGTGACGCCGATTACGAGAAACAGATCTCACGACACACGGGTTTGTTGGCAGACCCGTATTTTTCAGGAACCAAGATTCGCTGGTTGCTGGACCATGTGCAAGGCGCGCGTGCCGCTGCCGAAGCCGGCGACCTGGCCTTCGGCACCATTGACAGCTTTTTGATCTACAAGTTGACCGAAGGCGCGGAACACGCCACAGATGTCACCAACGCCAGTCGTACAATGTTGTTCAACATACATTCGCTGGAATGGGATCCGGAGATGCTCGAGATGCTCGACGTTCCCCGCAGCGTGCTGCCCGAGGTCAGGAATTGCGACGATACCTTCGGGTTTGCCAGCGCCCTGTTTACTGACAAAGTACCGATCACCGGTGTGCTGGGCGACCAGCATGCGGCCACGGTGGGACAAGCCTGCTTTGCGCCAGGCATGCTCAAAAGCACCTATGGCACGGGCAACTTTGTCATGCTTAATACCGGCTCAAAAGCACTGGAATCGGAGCATAAATTACTCACCACCATCGCTTACCGCTTAAATGGAGAAACCAGCTACGCGCTGGAGGGTTCGGTGTTTATTGCCGGCGCCGTTATTCAATGGTTGCGGGACAAACTCCACATCATTGCAAACGCCAGCGACAGTGAAGCAATTGCCCGTGATGCAGAGCTTTCCGATGTCGTAGTGGTGCCCGCGTTTACCGGCCTCGGCGCTCCTCATTGGGACGCGGAGGCACGTGGTGCCATTTACGGGCTTACCCGCAATAGCGGCTTCGAACAGATCGTCACTGCCGCTCTCGAGTCGGTATGTTTTCAGTCCCGGGATCTTCTCAATGCCATGCGCGCTGACGGCGCACAGGTAGAGAATTTGCGGGTTGATGGCGGCCTGGCGGCGAACAATTGGGCCATGCAGCGGCTGGCCGATTTGCTGGATTTACCGGTACAACGGCCGATTAATGTAGAAACCACCGTGCTGGGCGCAGCCGTAGTTGCGGGACTGGGCGCAGGCTTAATTGATTCACTCACAGAATCCGGGGAAATCTGGCAACTCGAGCGGGAATTTACTGCGCAGATGAATCCGGCAACCCGCGACCGGCGCCTGGAACTATGGGACACTGCGATTGCGCGCACCCGTTTTCACACAGACAGCGGGCATTAACACGGCCTCGGACGATCACAATAAACTAAGCTGCGCACTGGCAGGGTGTTGCGCCTTAAATGCCGCGGTATTCAAAGGACTCTCTTCCCGCACACTCAAGCCACACTCGCGGACCGCACGGGCAAATCGTTTTCCTATCATTTCCGCGTAGGGCCCCTCTCCTTGCATACGGTTACCGAAACGTGGGTCGTTCAGTTTGCCATTTCGTGCCGCCCGGAGCAGATTGGTGACGTGGCGCGCCCGCAGCGGAAAATATTCCTGCAGCCAGTCAACAAACAGTTCTTTGACTTCAAACGGCAAACGCAAAAAAATATAATGTGCGCTGCAGACCCCCGCGTCCGCACTGGCATGCACGATGTGCTCGATTTCGCTGTCGTTAATTGCGGGAATCACCGGGGCGAGCAACAACGTTGTGGGGATACCATTTTCGCTTAGGGTACTAATCGTCGTTAAGCGTGCCTGCACCGAGGCGGCACGCGGTTCCATGATTCTTTTCAGATCGTTTTTCAACGTGGTGATACTGACCGCCACCGAGACCAGGTTGTCGGCGGCCATATCCGTGAGTATATCCAGGTCGCGTAACACCAACGCCCCTTTTGTGATAATTGTTACCGGATGACGATGGCGGGCAAGCACTTGCAAAATGCTGCGGGTAATTTTGTGTTTCTTCTCAGCCGGTTGATACGGGTCAGTATTCGCACCCAGGTTTATTGGCGTGCACTGATAACCGGACGCTGTGATTTCTTTTGCCAGCAATTTCGCTGCATTTTTTTTTGCAAATATCCGGGTCTCGAAATCAAGGCCAGGTGACAGATCGACAAACGCGTGACTGGGGCGCGCATAGCAATAAATGCAACCGTGCTCGCAACCGCGATAGGGGTTTATTGACTGCTCAAATGGTACGTCCGGCGACTGATTGCGACTGATGATGCTACGTGCGTGCTCCACATGGATAGTCGTCGGCACCCGTGCCTGCGGCAAATCCGCCATGTCCAGAAACCAGCCGTCTGCGACGCGCACCGTTGACGTAGACGCAAATCTGCCCGGCGGCTTGCGCCAGGTGCCACGACCCGATGCCGGCCGCACCGGCGGTGAATGAGCAGCCTCAGTTGAGGTGTGGCAGTGTTGATTTTTCATACTGTATATTTATACAGTAACTATTTCCCCCAATCAAGGTGCGAGAGTATGCCGTTGATCTACCTCCAGTTCTTCATAAACACTGGTTTTCCCATCTGGCCACGTGACAGTGACCCGGACAGCCTCTGCCTCATCCCCAAGGCCAAAGTAAGCCACCGACGGGACCTGTGACAGATAGCTGCGGGCAGGCATGATCTGACGACGCTGACTGCGTGTCCCGGTTTCGACTTCGACCACCGCACCGATAGCATCGCGATTGCCGTTTTCCTGGGTTAGCTGTACCTGCAACCAGTGATGATCCAGGACTTGCCCGTTACGAAACAGCGCCGCGGGCCGCCCTGTCTGAGTAATCACCACATCGGTATCGCCGTCGTTGTCCATGTCCGCAAATGCCGCGCCGCGACCGACCAGTGGCTCGCCGAGATCGCCGATTGTCGCCACGGGTTTGAATGTACGTCGGCAGGCCATGCCACAGTTCCAGAAAAGTTGCGCCGACTGCGCATGTTGCTGACTGGGTTGCACAACGTTTATGTCATCTTCAACGTGACCATTGGCCGTCAGCAAATCCGCCCGTCCGTCCAGATCATAGTCAAAGAAAAACAGGCCGAAACTCAAAGCCCGGCGGCTATCCGGACCGATACCCGACACATTACTTTCATCAGTGAAAATATCCTGCGCGCTGCCCACATAAAATGACGACATCTCATTGGCAAAATTGGCAATGACAACCGCCAGCTGCTCGTCATTGGTGTAATTGACCGCATCCACACCCATTGCGCCGGTAGCGTTGCCGCTATTATCGAATGCCATGCCCATCAAGGCTCCACGCTCTTCGAAGCGACCCTCGCCAAGGTTCATAAACACAAAATTCTGCACCGTGTCATTCGCCACGACCAGGTCCAGCAAACCGTCCTGATTAACGTCGGCCGGCCGGACCGCCAATGCTTTACCAACCGGCAGCCCCGTCGCAGGGTTCTCTACAAAAATGCCGGCCTCAGCACTGACATCCGTAAACGAGCCACCGTCATTGCGAAACAGGTAAGACTGGGTCCCTGCATAATTCGTTGGTGGTCCATAAGCACGCCCGATGCCGGTCAAACGATAATCCACTTCAAAATCAATGTCCCGTGACCATTCAACGTAGTTGCATACAAACAAATCAAGATCACCGTCATTGTCCATGTCAAAAAACGCGGCACTGGTACTCCAGGCATCCTTGCTACCGGCAACACCGGCATCAACCGCAGCAAAACTGTTACCACCCAGGTTTCGATACAGTACGTTCGCGCCCAGATTGGTCACATAAACGTCACGATAACCATCACCATCGTAATCTCCGATCGCAACTCCCATACCATAAGCGGCATCCCGCAACCCGGCTGTTGCAGTTTCATCCGAAAAGGTCCAGTTGCCAAGGTTGCGGTACAAGTGATGCTGGCCGCCTTGCGGCTCATCGTGCCACGGCCAACTGGCAGAATCTATGAACAACACATCGATGTTTCCGTCATTATCGTAATCAAACAGCGCCACTCCCCCACCCATGGTTTCGGGTAGCAGTTTGTCCCCGTAGGCACCGTTAGTGTGAACAAAATCGATACCTGCTTCAGCTGTCACGTTGACGAAATCAACATCCGGAGGTTGCGGCTCATCTGAACTTTGTAATATTTGCGGGCCGGTTTGCTGATGCTCTTCCACAGACTCAACCACTGGTTGTCGCTGTGCCCACCAAACGCCGATGGCTACCAGCACTCCGCCGATGATGAGAACCTGCATCGAGCGCCAAAAAAATCTGGCGATGATTGCGTCATCCTGTTGGTGCTCTTCTCCGTCATCCTGCACGGCCGGCGCGTCCTGGTTTGTTTTATTCATGCCGGTACGCCGGTTGCAACGTCGTCAACCTAACGTTGACTGACTGTCGCCCCATGGCCGGAGTTGGCGCGCACGTGCCGGTGGAGGTCATAAATGACAATCGCATCCGCCGCGGCATTGGCCGCTGCGCTGTGGCGGCGCGCCGCACTGATGGCGGCATCGCGGGCATTGTCATCCGGTTTATAGCGGGCGTGTAAGTCGCGATGGTGCTTCTCCCTGGCGCTGTCACCAGTCAGCGCATAAATCTGCGCCAGACCGTAATGTGCCGTCATGTTTTCCGGGTCAATGACCAGGGTTGCATTAAACTCCGTAATAGCTTTATCCAGCAGCGCTTGCCGTGCCTCTGCGCGCTCCGCTGTACGCTCCAGTCGTGCCAGTTCAAAATACACGCCGGCCAATTCATTGCGCACCCGGTAGTCTTTACTAAAATCAAATCCGCGCTGCCTGGCGTCATTGTACTGGGTGGTCAACACGGCCGTAAAATCGGTGACGGCTGCTTCCAGAAAACCGTTTTGCTTGTTTACCAGGCCGCTCAGGTAATCAACTGTCCACGCCGGTGCAGGCGTCGCATGTGCGGTAGCGGCTCGCAATGCGGTTACCGCCTCATCCAGCCTCCCCTCACGTAAAAATACACGGGCCAGATTGACGTGGCCTGTTGCGTGTCCGGCTGTGGCCACTTGCGAAAACGCTTGTTCTGCCTGGCGCAACTCGCCAGCACCTCGTTTACGCAGTAACCCGATACCGTAGTCATTCCAGCGCTGCCACAGCGGCACAGCGCCCTCAGGCACCGCAATATCGACAGTCGTGGGGCCAACGCCCAGAATCACTTTGTCCTGCGCGATGGTCGTGATGGGCAGATCATTATAAGCCGTCTCGTCATCGATGAAGAGCCGGAAAAACCGCGTATCAAATTTTCGGTATTTCAGCGTCGCAGTAATCTCTATGCGGGTTGCCTGCTCAGGGACTTCAAATCCATAGTGAACCACATCAGCCGCCCCGGGTGGAATCTGGTGGTTGTACAACGGTGTAAAAATATCTTCGGCGTTGCGACGATCAATACGCCTGCCATTTTTGTCCAGCACATAAGCATTGACAAAATGAGACCACTCATCAACTGCACCGCTGACGGGGTCCAAAAGACCGCTGGCACCAATCAGGTTACCATCGGCATGCACCTGTACTTCCAGCCACACCTGGTTGGAATCAGCGGTCCCCTCGGTAAACAAATGCCCAAGGGTCAATGTGCGCAATACTGCTTCAAGCAAATAGTCCTGCCCTGGTTCGAGTTGAATCGCTCCGGTGTCGAGCGGTGCCAGCAGTTGACCGTCATTGCGCGCGCCTTTTTTCAGCCCAAACATATCGACGCGCAGTGCGT
>JABDLQ010000256.1 GCA_013002925.1 Gammaproteobacteria bacterium
CAGCAGGTTCGACCTTTAGTGTTGCGCTGAATCTGGCAGCCGGTCAGGTGCGTCAGGTCAGTGGTGGTAATGCAGCGCTGAAAGAAGAGGAAGCTGATACCTTTACCGTTGGGGTTGTGGTTTCACCCAGCGCAATTGAAGGGCTGACCTTCAGTCTTGACTATTTCGATATCAAGATCGATGACGCGATTGCTTCTTTCGGTGGTGGCGCGAACAACGTGCTGAACACCTGTTACGATCCAAACAATCCGGCCGGTGGTATCGGTTCAGATTTCTGTAACGTGATTGAGCGCCGTGCTGATGGCACCATCAGGGCTGTGTATGTCACCGCTCAGAACGTGGCAGAACAAACACTGAAAGGCTTTGACCTCATTGGTAGTTACAACATGGACCTGTTCGGTGGCGATATGAATATTCGCTACCTCGGAACCATCACAGAAGAGAACGCCTTCGTGGCATTTGCCGGTGATACACCGATCAAATGTGCTGGCAAGTTCGGTCTTGACTGTGGTGAGCCTGTGCCTGAGTACAGCCATCGCATGACTGCTAACTGGTCACGCGATAACTGGACTGCTCAACTGGTCTGGCGCTTTATCGGTGAAGTGAAAGATGACGATGATGCAACGACGTATTTCGTTGAGAAAATCGACAGCGAAAACTACTTCGATCTGCAGGGTTCCTATACCATTAACGATAACTACAGCGTTTCGTTTGGTATTGACAACGTGCTTGACACTGATCCTCCGATCCTTGGAGACAATCAGGAGCAAGCCAATACCTGGCCGGCGACTTACGACGTATTTGGTCGTACATTCTTCGTCCGTGGTTCTGCAAACTTCTAATCCAACTGGATTGGGAATTGAAACGGCGGGCTTTGGCCCGCCGTTTTTTTTTACCCGTCAGGTTCTGGTTATCATGATGCCATCGCCGATATGAATACATCATCCCACGACAAGGGCTGGTCTGAATACTGGAGCAACGACGGTGCCGCCGGTGAAGTGTTCGTCAATGCACAGGGCCAGGCTCACCCGGAGATCGCGAGCTGGTGGCGGGAAGCATTTGCAAACCTGCCTCCACGCTGCCGCATTATCGATCTGGCCTGTGGGGCCGGCTCCGTGTTCGCACATATCCCCGGAGCCAGTGGTCACCACTTGCATGGCGCTGACATATCCAAAGATGCGCTGGACATACTGCGACAGCGCATGCCAGGCGTCGATACGACTGTTTGCTCGGCCGATAAACTCGTCTTTGCTGATCACAGCTTTGATGTGGTTGTCAGCCAGTTCGGGGTTGAATACGCTGGTTTTGACGCCTTTTGCGAGGCTGCACGAATCGTCGCACCGGCCGGGTCATTGTGGGTACTATGCCACTATGCTGATGGGTATATCGATGCACGCAACGCCCGGCATCTCGAGCAGGCAAAGAGAATAGTCAGCTCTGATTTCATCGCCCGGGCGCGTGACTTGATTAGTGCTGTTACCGCTGCGGACACAAGCGCAGGAAGTGACTCGGCTACGGGTTCTGCGGTTCAGGCAGCGGCAGCGGCATTCGCCCCAGCGGAACAAGAGCTCCGCAAAGCGTGCGAAGTTTTGCCGGAAGGCATTCATGCGCATCTGTACGCAGGCTTTCGTCAGTTGTACGAAAACCGCTCCAGCTACCATGTACAGGATATTCTGAAGTGGCTTGACGACATGCGGGCGGATGTGGATTTAAATATTCATCGGCTAAGCCATATGCGCGAGGCTGCCAGCAATGCGGTGCAATTGGCAAGGATCAGTAACATGCTTAAAGACGCGGGTTTTGGCGATGTAACTTATGAACCGCTCCAGATATCCAGTCACACAAAACCATTGGCATGGGCGCTGACAGCACAACGTCATGATTGATTTTAAGGGCGGGGTGAGTGTGCTAGCCTTGCGATTGCTTTGATACGACCAACAAGGGCTATCTATGAACGATATTAATTACGGATTTGTACAGGGAAGAATGCTCCTGTACCGCAAACCTGAAATGCTGTCGCTGGAACAGCATGAGGGACGGGGTATTAGTCCAGTGGAGACGCCCCACGCTCATGCACGTGACGTACACGTTTTACCACTGACTCTTACTGAGTTTGTCACGGCGCAAAAACATTTTCCGATTGTGTTTGCGAGTCTCGAGGAGCCGGTACCGCTGGCGGTGCTCGGTGTCGTTGAGCAGACCAACCTGTTTATCAACGAAAAGGGCCAGTGGGACGCGTTAGCCTATGTGCCGGCGTATTTGCGCTGTTATCCGTTTTCACTGGCGCAGCATGGTGCAGACAAGATGGCGCTGATCGTTGATTGCGAATCTGAGGCAGTGTCGGAAAAACCGGAAATACCATTTTTTGTCGATGGTAAGCCATCGGATTACATTAACCATATGACAGAATTTTGTGGCCGCTACCAGACGGAGCGTTTGCGCACCCAGGAATTTTGCAAAAAGCTCGTGGATCTCGAGCTGCTGGTGGGTCAGCACGTGTCCTATACGCCAACAGG
>JABDLQ010000095.1 GCA_013002925.1 Gammaproteobacteria bacterium
ATGGTCTCCCGGCAGTAGGTCAAAGCCGGCATTTTGGAGGCCTTCACGAAAATAGCGCGTGTTTTCCCAAAGTTTTTCACGCAGGGCTGCACCATCTTGCATCATGTCAATCACCTTGATCGCAGCAGCTACCAGGGGTGGCGCCAGGGTATTGGAAAACAGGTATGGACGGGAGCGCTGGCGCAGCCATGCAACGATCTCCTTGCGTCCGCTGACATAGCCTCCGGCACCGCCACCCAGGGCCTTGCCCAGAGTGCCCGTGATGATGTCGACTTTCCCCATTACGTTGCGAAACTCGTGCGTACCGCGTCCATGTTCGCCAAGAAAACCGGTGGCATGACAATCATCAATCATCACCAATGCATCGTGAGCAGCGGCGAGTTCGCAGATGCTGTCGAGGTGGCACACCGAGCCATCCATTGAGAAGACACCATCGGTTGCAATCATGCGAACGGTCGCAGTACTGGCGTCATGGAGCTTGGCTTCCAGGTCGCTCATGCTGTTGTTTTCATACCGCAACCGACGCGCTTTGCTCAAGCGAATGCCATCTATAATACTCGCGTGGTTGAGGCTGTCGCTGATCACCGCATCTTTCTCTCCCAACAGGGTTTCGAATAAACCACCATTGGCATCAAAACAGGACGGGTACAGAATTGTGTCCTCGGTGCCGAGATAATCAGTCAGTTTCTGCTCCAGAATTTTATGAATTTCCTGGGTTCCGCAAATAAATCGCACAGACGCCATGCCAAAACCGTAGTCGTCAAGACCCTCGTGCGCGGCGGCCACGACATCCGGGTGATTCGCCAGGCCAAGGTAGTTGTTTGCGCAAAAATTAAGTACTTCAAGATCAGGTGCAACTTTTATGGTTGCTCCCTGTGCAGAAGTAATTATGCGTTCGGCCTTATACAAGCCGTTTTTGCGCAATTCGGCAGTGCGCAGGCGAAGTTTTTGTAAAAAATCGTTGGCCACAAATCGGTCCTCTGTAATATGGTTGAAGTATACCTTTGATCCGTTTTCATACGCGAGTATTGCCGTGCATGATTGTTCTTCTGAATCCGTCGTTCGACTTGACCAGTGGTTGCATGCCGCCCGGTTTTACAAGACGCGGGCACTGGCAGCTGTTGCCATCAAAGCGGGCCGGGTCACCCATAATTGCAGGAAAGTAAAGCCGGCACAAAACGTCAGGCCGGGAGATGTGCTGACCGTACGGCGCGGTGAGGAGCATATCGAATGTGTAATCCAGGCGTTGAGTAAGCGCCGTGGACCGGCCAAGGTGGCGGTGACGCTTTATGCGGAAACCCCTGATTCACAGAAACGCCGCGCTGCACAGCGGGACCAGAAACGATTCGTCAGTTATTTTGCGCCGAGTCCGAACAAGCGTCCAGACAAAAAATCACGCCGCCAACTGATCGATTTTCAGCGCGGCAAAGAGTAACGTTTCGCACCGCTTGTATTTTGCATGATGCAATGATAAATGAAAGCGAGCCCGCAACATGACCCAAAAAAGGCACATTCTGTGCCGGAGAACGTAATGTCAGCAAAGCCATCATTTTTGAAGTCCGACGCACACACAGATCTGGGCCCGCTAAACGATGCAATCAATGCCCTGTATCTGGCAGACGAAGCAGACACTGTTGCGCAATTGCTGGAACAATTCACTCCCGGGGAACGGGCACGGCAGAGAATCAATCGCATGGCTACCGCACTGGTGCACAGTGTCCGCGGTAATCGACGCAGATCAGGTGGGCTCGATGCATTTTTGCAGGAATACGACCTGTCTTCGCAGGAGGGTATCGTCCTGATGTGCCTGGCCGAAGCGCTGCTGAGAGTACCGGATGGTGAAACGGCGGACAAACTCATTCGGGACAAGCTGGCGAGTGGCAACTGGAAAGGGCATCTGGGCGGCAATCGCTCCTTGTTTGTCAATGCCTCCACCTGGGGGCTCATGCTCACCGGTTCGCTGCTTGGCCCGGGGCACGAAGCGGTCGCTGATCCTGCTAATTTTATGGGCAAAATGGTTGCACGGGCCGGTGAGCCGGTGGTGCGCAGTGCCATGCGCCAGGCAATGCGCATCATGGGGCGACAGTTTGTCATGGGCCGCACTATTGAGGATGCCGTCAAACGCTCGACCCGAAAGGGAAACCGGGAGTACCGGTATTCGTTTGATATGCTGGGCGAAGCAGCACTTACTGCCAAAGACGCGCGGCGCTATTTCGATGCCTATGCCAGCGCAATTGAACACATTGGTACCAGTGCTGCATCTCGCGGTGTCAATACGTTTGATTCTCCCGGGATATCGGTAAAGCTTTCCGCGCTGCACCCACGTTATGACTTGCATCATCGCGATCGCGTGTTGGCCGAACTGGTACCGATGCTGGAGGATTTGGCGGCTCGCGCACGTCAGCATGAAATCGGTTTTTGTGTTGATGCCGAAGAAGCATCGCGGCTGGAACTCTCGCTGGAGATTATTGCGCGCGTGTTTCAATCGCCGGCCTGCGCGGGCTGGGAGGGCTTCGGGCTGGCGCTCCAGGCCTATCAGAAACGCGCACTGCCAGTGTGTCTCTGGCTCATTGAACTGGCGCGTTCGCAAGGTCGGCGTCTGTCGGTACGACTGGTAAAAGGTGCTTATTGGGATACAGAAATCAAGCTGGCCCAGGAACAGGGCCTGCAGGGTTATCCGGTCTTCACGCGCAAGGCAACGACTGATTTGTCTTACCTGGCCTGTGCGCGCACGTTACTTGCCGCTCCCGAAGCAGTTTATCCACAGTTTGCCACTCACAATGCCCACACGGTCGCCGCGATTTACGAATTGGGTGGTAAGCAGGAATATGAATTTCAGCGCCTTCACGGTATGGGAGAAGAACTTTATGCTGAGGTCATCGGCGACGGTAAATTGGCGCGGCCCTGCCGTGTCTACGCGCCGGTCGGACAACATGAGGATCTGCTGCCCTACCTCGTTCGACGTTTGCTGGAAAACGGTGCCAATACGTCATTTGTCAATCGAATCGTCGATGACAGCGCGCCAGTTGCGAAAATCGTGGAAGATCCTGTTAAGTTGGTGTCAAGCTGGGAGAAAAAGCCCCATCCGGCCATTCCACTGCCGGAGGCGCTGCATTCACCACGGCGCAATTCGCAGGGAATCAATCTGTTCGACGCACGTAGCATCAATCAATTGGCGGCTGCCATTGCCGATGCGACACGGGCGGAGTTTGTTGGCAGCGCATTGATCAACGGTGCAGCGCCCGATCCATCCGGCAGAAAACCCCGTGAAGTGGTTAACCCTGCCAACCGCCGCGACCGCGTCGGCCATTGGTGGCCGGCCACCGGAGCAGACATAGATGCTGCGATGACCGCAGCAGTGCCTGCCGCAGCGGCCTGGAACGAAAGCGGCGGAGATGCACGTGCGAAGATCCTTGAAAATGCCGCGGATCTGTTACAGAAAAACGAGGCAATGCTGTTCAATCTGTGCATCCGTGAGTCCGGCAAGTCCATTTTTGATGCGCATTCGGAATTGCGTGAAGCGATCGATTTTTTACGTTACTACGCGCAACAGGCGCGCCTCGAATTTACCTCTGCACAAGTCCTGCCCGGTCCGACCGGCGAGTCCAACACCCTGTCATTAACCGGTCGCGGCGTGTTCGGTTGCATCAGCCCATGGAATTTTCCGATCGCAATATTTACCGGCCAGGTGGCGGCGGCACTGGCGGCCGGTAATGCCGTGCTAGCCAAACCAGCGGAGCAGAGCACGCTCGCCGCGTTCGAAGTGTGCGGTTTGCTGCACCGTGCGGGAGTTCCCGTAGAAGTGTTGCAGTTTGTACCCGGTGATGGCAGGGATGTCGGTGTCAGCCTCGTAAACCATGCAGATCTGGCAGGTGTTGCCTTTACGGGATCCACCGAAACCGCTCACGTTATAAATCGTAGTCTCGCTGACAAAAAGGGCATGATTGCGACCCTGATTGCCGAGACCGGGGGACTGAACGCTATGCTGGTTGACAGTTCTGCATTGCCCGAGCAGGTAGTGCTGGATGTCGTAGAGTCAGCATTCAACAGCGCCGGGCAACGCTGCTCAGCGCTGCGGGTGCTCTTTTTACAGGAAGAAATCGCACCCCGCGTGCTGGAATTGCTCGAAGGGTATATGGATGAGCTGAAAATCGGTGATCCGGCGATGCTGGATGTGGACTGTGGTCCGGTAATTGATACGGATGCTTTGAATATGCTGCGTACTCATCAGGAACTGATGAGTCGCGAAGGTAAAATTTTGCATCAATGCGCCTTACCAAAATCCCTTGCGCCCGGTAATTATTTTGCACCTCTGGCCGTAGAAATACAGTCTCTTGACCAATTAGAGCGTGAGGTCTTCGGGCCGATTCTGCATGTCATCCGCTATCGCAATGATGAGACCGATGCTGTAATCGAACAAATCAATGCCTCTGGTTATGGCTTGACGCTCGGCATCCACAGTCGCATTCAAAGCAGCGCAGACTACATCATAGAACGTGTCCGGGTCGGTAATGTCTATGTTAATCGGAACATGATTGGTGCTGTTGTTGGAGTGCAGCCGTTCGGGGGCTGTGGGCTTTCGGGAACCGGCCCGAAAGCTGGCGGTCCCCATTATTTACATCGTTATGCTACGGAAAAAACGGTGACTATTAATACTGCCGCAGTGGGTGGCAACACCTCATTGTTGTCGCTACAGCAATCTGATTGAGTAATCTTCGGGGCCTGTGTTCGCGCATTGGCGATGAGCAACCGTTATGAGTCTGAGCGTCTTTGATATATTCAAGATTGGAATTGGGCCATCGAGTTCGCACACGATGGGTCCGATGCAGGCGGCTGCGCGCTTCGTAAACGAGTTGCGTAACGATGGCGTGCTTGAGGAAGTTGTACAGGTCAGTGCTGAACTCTTTGGATCACTGGCGCTTACCGGTAAGGGGCATTGTACGGACACAGCGGTCTTGCTGGGGCTGGAGGGAATGTTACCCGCGGAACTGGACCCTGATGATGGCGACAAACGGGTTGCCGCTATTCGCAAGAATGCCCGAATCAATCTCGCTGGTTCCCGAGAAATTGCTTTCGACGAGCCAATGGATTTGCTGTTTCTGGTCGATCAGTACCTGCCTGAGCATGCCAACGGAATGCGGTTTACAGTATACGACGCCCATCAGTCTGTGTTGAGACAAACCAGCTATTTTTCGACCGGTGGGGGGTTTGTGGTCAGCGAAAACGAAATCAATACGGTCATCGGCGCACAGCACGAAGAAAAACTGCCGTACCCGTTTCGATCAGGGCGTTCTTTGTTGCAGCAGTGCCGGGATCATGACATGAGTATCGCGGAACTTGCATTTGCCAATGAGCTGACGTTCGCAGATGCCGATCAGATAAACACCTCGTTAATGAACTTGTGGAGCGTTATGCGCAGCTGTGTTGAGCGCGGTTTCAGAAAAGAAGGGTTGTTGCCTGGCGTTCTGAAAGTAAAACGCCGCGCGCCACGGATGTTCAACAAGCTTGATAATGCTGAATATACCAGTCCGACCCTGTTTATGGACTGGGTGACTGCCTGGGCACTGGCGGTCAATGAAGAAAATGCTGCGGGTGGAAAAATCGTAACAGCACCGACGAATGGGGCCGCCGGAATCATTCCGGCGGTCATGCACTATTACATGAAATTTGAGCCGGGTGCCGAAGAGGCAGGTTTGAAAAAGTTTCTGCTGGTAGCAGGTTGCATTGGCGCACTTTACAAAATGAATGCATCGATTTCAGGAGCTGAAATGGGGTGCCAGGGAGAAGTTGGTGTGGCGTGCTCTATGGCTGCGGGAGGCCTGGTTGCCGCATTGAACGGGTCAAACGAACAAATAGAAAACGCCGCTGAGATCGGCATGGAGCATAATCTCGGACTGACTTGTGATCCGGTCGCCGGGCTGGTACAGGTACCTTGCATTGAACGTAACGCGATGGGTGCGGTAAAAGCGATTAATGCAACCCGACTGGCACTGGGCGGAGACGGTTCGCATAAGGTAAGCCTTGATCAGGTGATAGAAACGATGCGTCAGACAGGCGTTGATATGAGTTCGGTGTACAAGGAAACGGCGCGGGGTGGCCTGGCCGTGAATGTTACGGAATGTTGATTTCGGTGCCCTGCGAGGCGTCGGTTACAGCTCGATTCCGTGAATATGCACGAATGCCAGTATCGCGTCGGCTGGCACGGAGATAGAACGCTTGGGATAACTTACCGGCTCGCCATGTCGATAGTAGGCAAGATAGCTCTGTACCATTCCGGCCAGGCGAAATTTGCCGTTTTCACAACGCAATAAACCGCCACCGGATGATCCCGCTTTTATTTCGGCTGATGTGAGCAGCCCGCCATTGCGATAGCTGAAAAACTCTCCCTGGGTTGTTGTTCGCTGTTGTGCCAGCGGATAGCCAACCGCCCATACAGCCTCACTGATCCGAAGGCTCATTTCGCTCAGCGCGATCGGCTCCAGGTTTTCAGTCCCGACTCCCAGTAAGACCAGGTCGGAGTAGGGGTCCTCACCCAGCACAACGGCCTTTTTATAGCGTTGACCAATATAAACCAGACCCGCTTCATTGCCTTCCAGCACGTGGGCTGCCGTCAGTACTACATTTGGTGCAATGACAACCCCGGAGGCGTCGCCACCGCCGACTTCCAGCGTAGCGACGCGAACGATCGAATCCAGAGTGTGGTAGTCAGGAGCCTGGCAGGCCTCGGTCTGTGGATGGTTGGGTCGGGTGAAATCTGCAGTAGCGGGTTTTGCAACGGCTTTTTCGCTGGAGGTAATTACCGGAGTATTTGCACAGGCACCCAGCAAACACAGGGTTGCTACAGTAATTAGCATCGTGATCAGTACTCGTGGTTTTTGCATTTCGTTTACATCCAATGACTACAAATAAATACCTGAAATACCCCGCTTACGAAATAGTCGAACTGTTAGTTTAAACTACTCCAGTGGCTGGCGCTTGCGTGTGCAGCCGATCACAGATTAAAGAAGTAACTATATATTTAACATAAAGCAAGCGCAAAGTGGTCTTTGGCTTTTGTAAAAACCGCGCATCTTCAATAGCTAACAAAATTTTGGTTTTGTTTCTATTTTCCATAATCTGACAGCACGTGAAGAAAATTAGCATCACAATTATGCACTTAAATTAATTGTTGTCTGATGCTTAACTTATTACAGGTGTATCAGGTAGTTAATTAATCTAGTATTGATGAAATATAAAATTGACCGCGTGTAGGCAACTGACTGCCGGAACGCCGTCACACTTTAATAAAGTTTTTGCGTTTAAACAGCGCGACAATAAAAATATACAGGGGCACAAACATGACTATCACGTTTTCTTCGCAAAAGCTGTTGCAATCTTTGCGATCAATATCAGTGACGACGGCTGCAATTATCGGCACACTTGCTGTCGGCTTGTCGGTGCACGCACAGCAAATCACCGATAGAGTTTTGGAAAACCCGGGCATGGTGATCTCACAAGTCTGGGAGGATACGAATCGTAATGGTCTGCAGGACTCCACAGAGGCGGGTATCCCTGGTGTAACGGTCAGCCTGCTTACCTGCGAGGGCGCTTTTGTTATGTCCAGCGTCACCGGTGATTTTGGTGCCGCCTCATTTGCAGCGGAAGCTGGCTGCTACCGATTGTATTACGAGGAGTTGCAAGGACATCGCTATTGTCCGGCCGGGAGCGGGGTCAATCCACAAACCGACAGTGATGTCGATCCCTCCACGCGGCTGTCCGCTCCGTTCGAAATCATTGCGGGCAGCTACAGAATTGACGTTGATGCAGGCATCGCAAGCGCGCTGGGCGCGCAGATCGGTGACCGCGTATGGCATGACCAGAATGCCAACGGCATACAGGATATCGGTGAGCCCGGGATGCCCGGAGTATCACTCGATTTGCTCGATTGTGGCGGTAACATCATGCGGGATGAAACCGGCGCACGCGTGACCGTAGCCAGTGATGACGCCGGTAATTTCTTGTTCGAAAGTGTGACTTCCGGGTGTTACCGCGTCGGGGTAACTGCCGCAGCGGATGATGTGGTCACCACATTTCAAAGTGGTGATGCTGCCACTGACAGCGACATTGAACCGGACACCATGCAGTCGCCGCCAATAGATCTGGCTTCAAACGATACGCGTTACGATCTCGATGTGGGACTGTATCGGCATGGCCGGGTCGGTGATCGCGTATGGCTGGACAATGATCGGGATGGTGTGCAGGGAAGCGCAGACGCAGGCTTAGCGGATGTGTTGGTGTTGCTGCTTGATGAAAACGGTGTGCCGACCGGAATAACTGCTACCACTGATAGCAATGGCTATTATCGCTTTGGACAATTGCGCCCTGGTGATTATCGGTTACAGTTTGTCATTCCGGATGGTTATGCGGCAACCAGAAAAAATCACGGTGCTTCCGACAAGCTTGACAGTGATGCCAACAGCCTGGGGATCAGCGATACATTTTCTGTGACTTCGGACCAGAAAGAACCAAGTTTTGACTTTGGTTTGGTAACGCGTCAGGCGCTGACCATGGCCATTGAAAAAACGACGAATGGCAATGATGCTGATGAGCCACCGGGACCGTATATCGAAGTCGGCGCAGATGTCACATGGGAATACACTGTGACGAATACCGGTGATCAGACGGTATTTGATTTGGTCATAACCGACGATCAGGGTGTGGAGGTTTCCTGTCCGGATGATTCGCTGATCCCGGGTGAGGTGGTGACCTGCACAGGTACCGGTGTTGCAGTCGCCGGTCAGTATTCAAATACCGCAACGGCGGTCGCGGACGACGGCTCGGACGATCCGGTAACGATTATGGTCACTGACGTGAGTCACTACTTTGGCTCTGACCCTGATGTCTGGATCCGCAAAACAACCAACGGTATCGATGCGGATGTTCCTCCGGGTCCCACGGTGCCGGTGGGTACTCCTGTAAACTGGATTTATACCATTGAAAATACCGGTAATGTTCCGTTAACCGATATCAACGTGGTCGACGATCAGGGCGTGACCGTGACCTGTCCGTTTACAGCGTTAAACCCTGGTGTGATAATGAATTGTACCGGGAGTGGTACGGCAGTAGCAGGTCAGTATGCCAATGTCGGAACGGTAACGGCGACACCACCGGTCGGTGCCCCGGTGACTGACTTTGACCCAAGTCATTATCAGGGCGCAGCAGTGGGCCCGATGATTCAAAAATATACGAATGGCATTGATGCGGACACGCTTCCCGGGCCTTCTATCCCCGTTGGTGAGACGGTGACGTGGACGTACGAAGTTATCAATGACACTCCGTTCCCGATTACTTCCCTGACGGTAACCGACAACCAGGGCGTCGTTGTTGTTTGCCCGCAAAATTTTCTGGCGCCTGGACAGACGATCGAGTGCACCGGCACCGGGGTTGCGAGTGCTGGTCAATATGCAAACGTTGGCACTGCCTGTGGCATCGTTGAGGAGCTTGAATATTGTGATGCGGATCCGAGCCACTATTTTGGTTCAAACCCGAATATCTGGATACGCAAAACCACCAACGGAGTGGATGCCGATCTTCCTCCTGGCCCGTCCGTCGCGGTAGGATCCATGGTCAATTGGGTCTACACGGTCGAAAACACCGGTAATGTACCGCTGTCGGATATTATGGTGACAGATGATCAGGGCGTCGCTGTTTCTTGCCCTGCAACCACTCTGGATCCCGGCGTGAACATGAATTGTACCGGCAGCGGCACGGCAGTTGCTGGTCAGTATGCCAATGTAGGTACTGTCAGTGGCACGCCACCAGTCGGTGCGCCGGTCTCGGATTTCGATCCGAGCCATTACTTTGGTGCAGAGCCAAATATCCGGTTGGTCAAATCTACCAATGGCAGTGA
>JABDLQ010000286.1 GCA_013002925.1 Gammaproteobacteria bacterium
TCTTAACCCCCTCTGTGTCCACCCATCCGGGATGCATAACGTAAAAACTCCAGGGTCGATCAGCGTAGTGTTCACGCCACCAGGCATTCAGCACAACCTGCGCCCGCTTCTGATAGGCGTAAGCCAAAACACCATCATACGCCTGCGCGTCGAGTACATTGAGCTTACTGACCACCAGTGGCACGTTATACATGCCGCCCGATGTCATGTTGATGACCACCGCATTGTCAGCGAGCAAACCGCGCTCGGCCAGCCCGTTGGTGAGCCGATAATGATTGAGCAGATTGGTGGAAAAAGACAGTTCGTGCCCGTCATCGCCCAACTGATGCTCATTCAGTAATACACCGACGTTATTGACCAGCACGTCAATAGTGGAATTGGAGGTGGACTCGGCAAGCTGATCAAGCAATGCTTCTATCTCCTTTTGTTTCGACAGGTCCACTGCAGCAGCGGTGACCGCATCGCCGCAGTCTGTGGTTAATTCGGCGAGTTTTGCTTTACTGCGGGCGACTGCAAGCACCTCGCCCCCCTGTTCTGCGGCACCTTCTGTGATGGCCCGGCCAATGCCACCAGAAGCGCCTGTAACCAGCCACCGCTCGCCCCCAAAATCGCCAGGTTGATCATTCCAGAACAAACGGCGCTGGCGATAGCCCAGCGCGCTGAAGCTATAGGCGAATCGAGTAAAAAAATGCAATCCTTTCAGTGCATCACGCATATCGTTTTTTCCAACTTGACTGGTATCTGCAAAACACACAACGGCACTGCAACAGCGAGCGTTCTGTTGTGTGAAGATAAAATAAAGATCGCCTTGTTCCTTGTATTAAGAACGTTGAGACTTCAACAAGACCGATCGTCTTGCCGATGCGGACTGGACATTTTGTTGCTACCTATCCAGATGACACGGCTGTGATTCGCCTGCGTTTTACTGGCCTAATCGTTGCCGTCGACCGCAGGGGGATTCTTCGGCAGACACGCAAGATAACGATGCACGGTATCCTCCAGCCCGTATTTCAGTGCATCGCAAATCAGTGCATGTCCGATCGATACCTCCAGTATCTCAGGGATCACCAGAAAATCCGCCAGGTTGTCCAGGTTCAGGTCGTGCCCCGCATTCACACCCAGGCCAGACTCCCTGGCATGCCTGGCTGCATCCGCGTAACGCTCGAGGACTTTGGCACAGTCTGCCGTACCGTGCGCGCGGGCATAGTCTTCCGTATAAAGCTCGATTCGATCAGCACCCAGTTTCCGCACCAACTCAAACTCATCGGAATCCGCTTCCATGAACAGGCTAACGCGACACCCCAGGTCTTTGAGTTCACCAATCACCCGGGTGAGCTCTTTTTGATGCCGGGCGACATTCCAGCCCCGGTTTGATGTGATCTGATCAACGCTATCAGGAACCAGTGTGGCTTGCGCCGGTCGCACTTCACGAACCAGGCTCATATATCCAGGGTAGCCGCCCAATTCGCCTTCAAACGGATTGCCCTCTATGTTGTACTCCACCGTCACCAGATCGGCTATTGCCCGCACATCGTCAGGGCGAATATGGCGCATGTCGGGTCGCGGATGCACGGTAATCCCATGGACCCCGGCATTAATGCAGGTTTGCGTCGCCCACAGCACATCGGGATCGTTGCCCCCACGAGCATTGCGCAGCCAGGCGATCTTGTTCACATTGACGCTAAGAGTAGTCATACGATGCAGAATATAGGATTTGCCGGGCGGATTGTACCCGCCGGCATCGTACAGTGTAACGGCCGCTGGATTTCGGCCCCGTATCGCCCGGCGCGAACATAGCGGTCGCCATGTGCGTAGACTACGGTGTAAACCCTGTGACCGGAATACACCCTGAGAAATTGGTGGGTCGTGCAGGATTCGAACCTGCGACCAGCGGATTAAAAGTCCGATGCTCTACCAACTGAGCTAACGACCCGATTTCATGCGCGGAGCGAGGATAATACCGCAACGACACTAAAAAACAAGACAGTCAGGGCTACTGGCGATAGTGTGTCGGATCGGGGATTTCGGCGGAGCTGAAACCCTGCTTCCTGATCCGGCAGGCATCACAAACCCCGCAGGCCCGCCCCTGCTCATCGGCCTGGTAGCACGATACCGTCTGCGCATAATCTACGCCCAATTGCACACCTGAGCGGATAATTTCGGCTTTGGTTTTATCGATCAGGGGCGCATGTATATGCATAGTCTGACCCTCGACTGCAGCTTTTGTCGCAAGATTGGCCATGCGCTCGAAAGCGGCAAGATACTCTGGCCGACAGTCCGGATAACCTGAATAATCCACGGCGTTGGCGCCGATAAATATATGGGTCGCCCGCACGGTTTCGGCATAAGCCAGTGCCAGCGACAGCAACACCGTGTTGCGCGCGGGGACATACGTCACCGGAATTCCGGTGCCGGGCGACTCTGGCACGGCGATCTCATCGGCTGTCAGCGCCGAGCCGCCAAATTCGTGCAGATTCACACTCGCTATCCGATGCTCGCGCACACCGGCTGACCTCGCCAGCTTGCGGGCCGCGTTGAGTTCCGCACGATGACGCTGACCGTAATCCACCGACAATGCATAGCAGGCAAAGCCTTCATGCTGTGCATGCGCCAGAACCGTGGTTGAATCGAGACCACCGGAGACCAATACGACCGCGCGCTGATTGGTTGTTGCTGACATCTTGCGTACTCCCTCCGGGTCATTCAGTGACCCGGTTTGTCATCCCACAACAGCTTATGGAGCTGCATCTGAAATCGCACCGGTAACCTGTCGTCCAGAATCCAGTCGGCGAGCTGGCGATGCGGTAATTGCGCATGGCTGGCCGAAAACCACACGGTGCACTTGCTATCGAGCCCATGCCGGTGTGTAAATTCGCGTGCCCATTCGTAGTCGTCACGATCACAAATGACGAACTTGATTTGATCGTTGGGACCTAGCAAGGCCAGGTTCTCCAGCCGGTTGCGCCCTTCTTCCCGCGATCCGGGCGTCTTGATATCCAGCACCTTGACGCAACGCGGATCAACTCCGCTCACATCCATTGCGCCGGAAGTTTCGACCGATACAGTCTTGCCCCTGTCACACAGCAGCGCAATCAAGGGAAAGGCATTTTTCTGGGCCAGCGGTTCGCCGCCGGTGATGCAGACATGCGCTACGCCAAATTCATCAACTTTTTCCATGATGTCGTCAAAATCGATCCACTGCCCGCCATGAAAGGCATACGCGGTATCGCAATACTGACAGCGCAACGGACACCCGGTCAGGCGCACGAATACGGTCGGCCAACCGCTGTGCTGGGCTTCCCCCTGAATAGAGCAAAATATTTCCGTGATCCGCAACCGCTGATCGGCGGGCAGATCGTCACGATGGGTGTCAGTGGTCATGACAGCAGCGTCAGTTAACGCCCTTCTTTTTGCATTTGCTGCAGGCGCTGCGTTGCAAGGCGAGCCGGAGTCGTGTTCGGATAGGTGTTGATAACCGAGTTCAGTGTGTTGCGCGCCTGGTCAAACTGTTTCAGCTCATATTGACAATACGCGACTTTTAGCAGGGCATCCGGGACCTTGGAGCTTGCAGGAAAATCACCGATCATTTTTTCAAACTGGGCCAGAGCCGCGGCGTAGTCAGCGGTCACATAATGAGCTTCACCGAGCCAGTAACTGGCATTGTCAGCCAGCGTGCTATCTGGATACGCAGTTGCAAACTCCGTAAGCGCGGCTTTGGCCTCCGTGTAGCGGGTGTTTTTGAGTAGCTCAAAGGCCTGCTCATAGGCCACCTTATCGCTGCCATCGGCATCAGGGGTGGCTCCGGTGCTCACAGCTGCCAGGCCACCTCTTTCCAGCTTTTGCAGACGGCCGTCCACATCAAGATACTGCGTGCGTTGGCGCTTGCCGGCTTCCTGTGCTTCATACTGCAGCACTTCAATCTGCCCACGGAGTTCGCGCATTTCCACGTTCAACTGGTCGAGTTGGCCCTGCAAGCTGACCAGACTCTGATTGTTGACTACCCGCTCGATCGTCACCAGGCGATTTTCGAGTTCGGTAAGCTTCAGCAATACCGGGTCCTCAGACGGCGGCGTTGTGGCGCATCCACAGATACACAACAACACCGCGCTGAGACTTGAAAATCTGGCTTTATTCAGTTTCGCCATCTGGTGCGGCCCAACCATTACAACTTAATGATAAACCAGTTCTACCCGGCGATTTTGCTGCCAGGAATATTCATCATGCCCCATGACCGCCGGCTTCTCTTCGCCATAGCTCAGCGTCGAAAGCTGCGCGGATGAAGCACCCTGCAATGACAGCGCACGGCGGACGGTCTGGGCCCGACGTTCACCGAGTCCTATGTTGTATTCCCGCGAACCACGCTCATCCGCATGGCCTTCGAGGCGTAATTTGCTGCCTGGATTTTCAGCGAGAAACCGGGCATGTGCTTCGATGATTGCCTGGTATTCCGGACGCAGGTCTGACCGGTCAAAGTCAAAGTACAACGTGCGGTAATCGAGATAGTTGACTTCCACCGGTGCCGGCGCGGGCGGTGGTGTCGGGGCCCGTTCAACGACCATCGGAGGCTTGGATTCCACAGGCTGCGGCGCAGGAGCCGGCTCCGCGGTTGCCTGTTGTGCGGCCTGTCCCGCTCCCTGACCTGCTCCGCCGGTGGACTGACAGCCCGCCGCAAACAGCAGTAAAAAAACACATAGACTCGTCAACCTGATATTCATATTGTTGCTCCCAAAACGGTGTAGTTTGCAGCGCTGCCCCCAAGCGGATACCGACAGACCCTGTTGCGACGGTATTATAAGGGTATTTGTAAATAAATGTAGACGAAATATCACGGGTCAGATGGAAACGGTGACCACACTGGCTCGCGCACATCGAGCCCGGTGGAACTGAGTTGCTGTTTGACCAACCCATCAGTCGACACTGTCTCCAGGCTGCCCAACCGCCCGCGTGTGCCGGCATAGATGAGTATTTGCCCGTTTGGCGCAAAGCTCGGTGATTCATCGAGTCGGCCATCACTTACGACCCGCAGACCACCGGTCATCAAATCCAGCAAACCGATACGATAATTACCCTGATCGTTATGCACCACTGCCAGTGTGCGGCCGTCCGGGCTCAGTCGGGGACGGGCATTGTAATTACCCTCAAAGGTCAGGCGTACCGGTTTGCCACCTTTGGCGGCAACCTCGTAAATCTGCGGTCCACCGCTGCGATCCGAATTGAAATACAGCATTTCACCGTTTCGTGACCACGCCGGTTCGGTATCAATGGCCGAATGTTTGGTAACGCGCGTGAGTTTACCGGTCATCAAATCATGTATGTAGATATCCAGGTTGCCGACGCGATCAGACAACGTCAACGCCATGCGGCGACCATCTGGTGACCACGCCGGTGCACCATTAACCCCGGCGCGCGCCGAGAGCCGTCGCCTCTGTCCGGAATAAATATTTTTGGTATAGATTGCAGAACCCCCGTCTTCAAACACCACGTACGCAAGCTCCTGCCCGTCCGGAGACCATGCCGGAGACATAATCGGTTCGGCGGAGCGCACAATGACTCGCGGATTTTCACCATCGGCATCCGCAACAATCAGCTCAAATGTACGATTTTCCGTCGACGTTATATACGCAATGCGCGTGGAAAATACTCCCCGTATGCCAAGGAGCTTTTGATACACAAGATCTGCAATATAATGACCGACACCGCGCAAACGCGATGGTGGTGACGTCAGGTCAAATGCCAGTATCTGCTCTTGACGGACTGTATCAAAGGTTTGAAAACTTACCCGGTAATTGTCGCCTGGTAGCGCGGAGATCTTGCCAATGACAACAAAATCCATCTGTAGTGCCCGCCAGTCGGCCAGATCCACTTCATGACCCGCCGTGGGCTGCTCCAGCATGTCAGCGCGCGCGATACTTCGAAACCGGCCGGTGCCGGTCAGGTCGTCATCGATCACCTGCGCAACATCATACGGTCTCGGTCCCGGACCTTCCCAACCGAACGGCACAATGGCTACCGGCAGCGGATCGACCACAAAAGAATCAATCACTATCTCCAGCTGCGCTGACGCCGTCCACGCCGTCAAAGCCAGAAACAGCGCTAGCACACCTTTACAACTTGCTCGGTACATAAACTGACTCGCCTGAAAATTTATTTGGGTGAAAAAGTGAATATGATTTCGCGTTCAAACAGTGTCGGGTCCGGTGGTTCCGGTAATGGTGAAGACTTTCGGACCGCAGTCTCGATCGATCGTTCCACGGCATCGTCTCCATTACATTCCATCACTGTGACGCTAACGACTTCGCCACCAGGAATCTGCGCCGCACGCACGATGCAGACCAGTTCTTCACGGGCGCTTGGCGGGCGAATCCAGTTACGCGTCACTTTGGCAATAATTTCGGCCTGGTACTGCGCAAGCAAACCGCTGTTCACCGCATTGCTGCGTTTTTCCTCGACGCCCATCGCGGCCAGCAGCTCCCTCTCACGTGCCGCCTGTTCTTCACGCAATTTTTTCTCCAGTGCTGCTTTGCGGGCTCTCGTCGCAGCCTCCTTTTTCTTTCGTTCTGCGGCTTTTTTCTCCGCAATTTTTGCCAGTCGCTGTTGTTCCTCGAGTTCGGCTTTTTCTTTGGCAGCTTTTGCCTCAGCCGCTTTTTTCTCTGCAAGCGCTTGTTGCCGCCGTTGCTCTTCACGCTGTGCTTTCTGCTCAGCCGCCTTGTTCTCGGCGGCCTTTTGTTCGGCCAGCGCTTTGCTGCGCTGCTGCTCAGCCAGTTGCTCCTGACGCTGTTTTTCCTCGCGCCTGGCTTGCTCCTGCGCCAGTTTTTCTTTTTCCGGGCGGGCTTGTTCCAACGCCGCTTGTTCATCCGCCTGTTTTCTCTGACGTTGCATCTCGGCCAGTTCTTGCTCAGCCTTATCGCGGGCCGCCTGCTCCCTGCGATCTATTTCCCGCCGTTCGTCGATCATTTTCTGCATATTCGGCTCGGTGACCGGAATCTTGGCCAGCTTGAGCGTGGCAGCGTCGATCACCGTCGCTTCCATCGTAATTCCAGTCGGCAGTTCCTGCCGCGGTGTCGGTCGCAATGACGGACCGAAAAACATCAGCACCACCAGCCCCGCATGTAGCGACGCAGAAAAAGACCAGGCAAGTTTTGACGGCCCTTGCATCAGTGCAACGCGCTCTTTACGAGCCGCCCAGGTTGTCAAGACGCGCGGGGGGCTCTGTAATAAACCCGACTTTGGTAGCGCCTGCCTGCTGTAGCAACACCATGCCAGCCACCACATCACCGTACGAGACCCGGTGGTCTGCACGCACAAGTACCGGAATGCCGGGCGTCGCCCGGATGGCAACTTGCGCCCGGCGGATCA
>JABDLQ010000322.1 GCA_013002925.1 Gammaproteobacteria bacterium
TACCGCCGGATCGTGTAATCCAATCGCTTTGCTGGATTTCCACGCCTGCAGCGGCAGCCGCGTCTGCCAGCGAATCATCCACATCATAAACCAGCTCATCGAGCTCGGACATGAGCTCTGTAAGTTCAGCTCTGGCGCGATCGTTTTTGAGCTCTTCTACCAGTTGATCACGCACCTCTTCAAAAGGTTGATTCTCGTTGCCGCGCACGCCTTCCAGGCGAATGATATGAAAACCATAGCGCGTTTTTATCGGCTCACTAACATCGTCTACAGCCATGGAAAACATCGCATCAGCAAATGGACCAACGTAGGCGTCGCGGGTATTCCACCCTAATTCTCCGCCTTGGGGTTTGGAGCCTGCATCATCCGAAAATTCTTTTGCCAGCTCGGCAAAATCCTCCCCCGCCATTATGCGCTCACGCAGTGCTTCTGCTTCAGTCCGAGCCTGCTCTTCTGTGGTGTCAGCGTCTACAGCAATAAGGATATGGCGTCCATTGCGGGTTTCAGGGCGCGAAAATTCGCCAGTTTCGACACCCGCGGTATAGCGGTCCTGTAATTCACCGTCATCAATTTCAAAGGTATCTGCAATTTTCTCCGGGTCCAACTCTATGTAGTCCAATCGCACCTTTTCTTCCGTCATGTATTCCGCCTGGTTGAACTCGTAGGTCGACTGCACTTCTGCAGGATCGATCTCTACCTCATCAAGCAGATCGCTGGCAGCGATACGTACAGTGCGAACTGTTCGCGTTTCGCGTTCCAGGGCACCTCGTGTGCGAATATCTTCTTTGGTAACAAACGCTGTTTCAGTTAAGCCTTGCGCGAGTTGTTGCATTACCAGCGATTGACGAAATTCGTTGTAAAGGCCTTCCGGAGAAAAACCGCCGCGATTGGCAGCGTACTCAAATGACGCCGCGTTGAATTTGCCATCCACCTGAAACCCGGGTGTTGAACGAATCGCATCACGGACTTTGTCATCCGGCATGCCATACCCGGCGCCAGTCGTGTGCGACAGTAAGAGCTGATTACGCACAAATGATTCAACAACGCGCTGCTTGAGCTGCTCCTGCTGCAACTCCGGTATGCCGTTCGGATAAAACTGCTGAAACTGTTGAATCTGCTGATTGTAGGCATTCACGATTTGATAGCTCGGAACTTCTTCACCATCGACTTCCACGATCACCTGGCTACCACCAAATTGAAAATCGATGCCCCACACGGCAAACGCAAGAATCAATAGACCCAGCATGATAAATGCAAACCCACTCGTTGCATTGTCGCGAATTTTTTGCAGCATAACGTTGTATTCCGGACCAGTTTGTTGATAGCACCGAAAGGCCGGCAGACATGCCCGGGTCAGGTGCGATACCTGCCGCATTGTACCCGGGTCCCGGCATAGTCTCTACGGGCCTGATGGTGCAACACCCATTGTAAAAAAACAGGGCGCACTGGGCGCCCTGCTGGTATGGCGGAGTGGACGGGACTCGAACCCGCGACCCCCGGCGTGACAGGCCGGTATTCTAACCAGCTGAACTACCACTCCTACATGTTGGTGGGTGCTGAGGGGATCGAACCCCCGACCTACGCCTTGTAAGGGCGCCGCTCTCCCAGCTGAGCTAAGCACCCAGTCTCAGCATCGAAGGCGCGCTAGTTTACGGCATCCTTCAGTGCTTTACCAGCCTTGAATGCGGCCGCCTTACTTGCCGGTATATGGAGAGGTTCCCCCGTTTTGGGGTTGCGGCCGGTGCGGGCTTTACGATCACGAACAACAAAGCTGCCAAACCCGGCGATACTCACCGAGTCACCGTTACCCAATGTTTTCTTGATCCCGTCAAATACTGCGTTTACCGCATCCGATGCGTCCGTTTTTGCCAAATCCGCCTCAGCGGCCACCAGATCTATCAGGTCACCTTTGTTCATTATCAGAATACTCCTGTAGTAGGGTTCGCAAAGTCCCGTGGTGCTTTGCAATATTGGTCCTGTTAAATAAGCGCCACCCGTATCTGCGCGACTATCTGCCTCACCGTGCCTGGCACAACACCACTTTACTAATGTGGACGCACGCTATCCGGGTCGTCTTTCCCCGCTTTGTCATCTTTCGCTGCTGGTTTCTGCCCTTTTTTTGCCGCCACTGGCGGATGGGCCAATGCAATTTCGGTCACCTCATCAAACCACTTCACCGGAATGATCTCCAGATGAGCCTTGATCTCATCGGCTATCTCCACGAGATCCTTGCGATTCTCTTCCGGAATAATCACGGTACTGATTCCGCCACGGTGGGCTGCCAACAGTTTCTCTTTCAACCCGCCAATCGGCAGAACTTCGCCGCGCAAGGTAATCTCGCCTGTCATGGCCACGTCGGCCCGCACAGGTGTCTTTGTCAATGCAGACACCAGTGCCGTGCACATGCCAATGCCGGCGCTCGGGCCATCTTTTGGCGTTGCACCTTCGGGTACATGTACGTGAATATCATTCTTGGCGTGAAAATCTTCAGATAAACCCAGCACCTCGGCCCGGCTTCGCACCACGGTCATTGCGGCCTGTATGGATTCCTGCATCACATCGCCAAGCTGCCCGGTGTGTATGAGCTTACCCTTGCCATCAACAATCGCAACCTCGATGGTCAACAGCTCGCCACCCACTTCCGTCCAGGCCAATCCTGTCACCTGCCCCACCTGGTTATTTTCTTCTGCCAGTCCAAAGCGGAATTTTTTCACGCCAAGGTAATCCTGCAGGTTTTCGGCGTTAACGATGACCTGTTCCGTTGACTTATCCAACAACAGTTTTTTAACCACCTTGCGACAGATTTTTGAGATTTCACGCTCGAGATTTCTTACTCCTGCCTCGCGCGTGTAATACCGCACAATATCCAGCAGAGTGTCGTCAGGAATTTCCAGCTCGGTTTTCTTCAGCCCGTTCTGCTCCATTTGCTTGGGCACCAGATAACGATGCGCGATGTTCATCTTCTCGACCTCTGTGTAGCCCGGAAGACGTATCACTTCCATGCGATCCAGCAGCGGTGCAGGGATATTAAGACTGTTCGCTGTGCAGACAAACATGACGTCCGACAAATCAAAATCGACTTCAAGATAGTGATCGTTAAAACTCGAGTTTTGTTCCGGGTCCAGCACTTCCAGCAATGCCGAAGATGGGTCACCACGAAAATCCATCGACATTTTATCGATTTCGTCAAGCAAAAACAGCGGATTACGCACCGTAGCCTTGGCAAGATTTTGCACGATTTTACCTGGCATGGAACCTATGTAGGTACGCCTGTGCCCACGAATTTCCGCCTCGTCGCGGACCCCGCCAAGTGACATGCGAATGAACTTGCGGTTGGTTGCGCGTGCGATACTTTTGCCCAGGGATGTCTTACCGACACCCGGAGGTCCTACCAGGCACAAAATCGGCCCTTTGAGTTTGCGCACACGCTGCTGTACTGCGAGGTACTCAAGAATGCGTTCCTTTACTTTCTCCAGACCGTAATGGTCCTGTTCAAGTACAGTCTCGGCTTTTTCCAGTGACCGCGAAATCTTTGTACGTTTTTTCCACGGTGCCTTCACCAGCCAGTCGATGTAGTTGCGTACGACGGTTGCCTCTGCTGACATCGGTGACATCATTTTCAGCTTATTCAGCTCGGAACCGGCCTTTTCTTTGGCCTCTTTGGACATTCCGGCATCCGCGATGCGATTCTCCAGTTCCTGTAACTCATTGGGAGAATCTTCCATTTCACCGAGCTCTTTTTGAATGGCTTTCATCTGCTCATTCAGGTAGTACTCACGCTGGCTCTTTTCCATTTGTTGCTTGACACGACCACGGATACGTTTTTCAACCTGCAGCAGGTCAATCTCACCTTCAATCAGTCCCAGCACCATCTCAAGACGCGGTTGGGTATCTGCGGTCTCAAGAACCTGTTGCTTGATGTCGACACCGAGTGACATGTGGGCCACGATCGTGTCGGCCAGGCGGCTACTGTTATCGATCCCTGACAATGAAGTCAGCACTTCCGGTGGAACTTTTTTGTTCAACTTAACGTATTGCTCAAACTGTGAAACCACTGAGCGGGACAACACGTTAATCTCGGCGTCCGCGTCAGTTTCACCCGCTTCAAGAGTTTCAGTTGACGCCTGAAAATAGTCATCGAGTTCCAGATTGCTAACCCGTACCCGTTCTTTACCTTCGACGAGGACCTTGTCGGTGCCGTCGGGCATTTTCACCAGTTGTAAAATGTTTGCCAGCGTACCTACGGTGTACACATCATCAACACCCGGATCATCGGTGTCCGCCTGTTTCTGCGCTACGAGCACGATCTGCTTGCCAGACTCCACCGCCTGGTCAAGGGCACGTTTTGACTTTTCCCGGCCCATAAACAGCGGAATGACCATATGGGGATACACCACCACATCGCGCAGGGGCACAACCGGCAACATAGCCTGGGTTTGCGGGCTATCCTTTTTTTCACGTTCGGACAAGATTAATTCCTCAGCGAGGGCCAGGCCTCGCATAGTCTAGATTTTGAAAACACGCTCCAACCGAACTCATGTTGCGCCGGCACGGGCGCTGCTGGGCGGCGTTCGTGCTGCGCTAGAGATCGGAACCGGTCGGTCGCTGGGAACCGCTTGCGGCCCCAAGCTGGCCATCTTCGGACTCGTAGATGATATAGGGCTTGTTTTCACCCTCCACCACCGATTCATCCACCACTACTTTCGTGGCATTAGCCATATCCGGTAAGTCATACATGGTGTCGAGTAACACATTTTCAAGTATTGTTCTCAGACCGCGAGCTCCGGTCTTGCGTTCCATTGCCCGCCGTGAAATCGCACGCAGAGCATCTTCACGAAACTCCAGCTCAGCCCCTTCCATTTCGAACAATCGCCGGTATTGCTTGGTGAGAGCGTTTTTAGGCTCCACCAGAATCGTGACCAGCGCATCTTCATCGAGCTCTTCGAGGGTCGCAACCACTGGCAAGCGGCCCACAAACTCGGGAATGAGGCCGAATTTAATCAGATCCTCCGGTTCCACATCGTGAAACAGTTCACCAATATTAATTTCATCGTCACTGCTTTTGATTTCAGCGACAAAGCCAATTCCACTTTTCTGGGAGCGATTAACAATAATCTTTTCGAGACCGGCAAATGCGCCGCCACAGATAAACAAGATATTTGACGTATCCACCTGCAGAAATTCCTGCTGCGGGTGTTTGCGGCCTCCCTGCGGAGGCACTGACGCCACCGTTCCTTCGATCAGTTTCAACAGGGCCTGCTGTACGCCTTCGCCGGAGACATCCCGCGTGATGGACGGATTATCGGATTTGCGGGATATCTTATCGATTTCATCAATGTAGACGATTCCCGTCTGTGCTTTGTCAACATCGTAATCGCATTTTTGCAGCAATTTCTGGATGATGTTCTCAACATCCTCGCCCACGTAGCCCGCCTCTGTCAGCGTCGTGGCATCAGCGATAGTAAACGGGACATTCAGAAGCCGGGCCAACGTCTCGGCCAGCAGGGTTTTGCCGCAACCGGTGGGACCAATCAGCAGGATGTTGCTTTTTGATAGCTCAACATCGTTGTTCTTGCCGGATTCGTTGCGGCGTGTCTGCAATCGTTTGTAGTGATTGTAAACAGCTACTGACAAAACGCGCTTAGCGCGCTGCTGACCGATAACATACTCGTCCAGCACGGCTTTGATTTCATGGGGAGTCGGCAGATTTTCGTTCGGGCCGTCGGCACGGTCCTCGAGTTCTTCACGAATAATATCGTTGCATAGCTCCACGCATTCGTCGCATACGAATACTGATGGACCTGCTATCAGCTTGCGAACTTCGTGCTGACTTTTGCCACAAAAAGAGCAATACAGCAGTTTTCCTTCTTCGCTCTTCCCTCGAGTGTCGTCGCTCATGCAGCGGTCTCCAACGCAGCGGTACCAGTCTGCGCCGTTTGCACAGACCCTGTCCGAATGATATCGGCCCCGTGCCGGATTAGCAAAGAACCAGTCCTGTAATAATTATGTAGTTTAACAGTAAGACACTGTAATTAATACAATTTACTGCTCATCTGCTGGCATTTGATCACGCTGTTCAAGCACTGAGTCGATCAGTCCGTAGGCCTTCGCCGCCTCAGCATCCATGAAATTATCCCGATCCGTGTCATTTGCTATGGTTTCAATAGATTGGCCGGTATGCCTGGCCAGGATGTGATTCAGACGATCGCGCAACTGAAGCATTTCGCGGGCATGGATATCAATATCCGATGCCTGGCCCTGAAAACCACCCATCGGCTGGTGAATCATCATGCGGGAATGAGGCAGACAATAGCGTTTGCCCGTTGCGCCACCGGCAAGCAGCAGTGCGCCCATGCTGGCGGCCTGACCCAGGCAGATAGTGCTGACATCCGGCTTGATGAACTGCATGGTGTCGTAAATCGACAATCCGGCAGTGACCACCCCGCCGGGCGAGTTTATATAAATGTGGATGTCCTTATCGGAATTCTCTGACTCCAGAAACAGTAGCTGGGCAACGACCAGGTTCGCCATATGATCTTCGACCTGGCCTACTACAAAAATCACTCTCTCTTTCAGCAGCCGTGAGTAAATGTCGTACGAGCGTTCACCGCGGGCGGTTTGTTCAACCACCATCGGTACAAGGTTCATTGCCTCGGGTGTCATATACTGCTCTCCTGTAGCGGATGCCAATCAGCCGCGATTAAATTACCACTGTGTATCGATAAGTCCGTTGTGTCACTTCCGAAGATTTCTGCTAGTGACTGACCAGTTCATCAAACGACACTGATTTTTCTGTCACATCTGCAGTGTCTATCAGCATGCCAACCACTTGCTCTTCCAGAACCATCATTTCAATCTGATTCATCATCTGGCGATTGCTGCGATACGACTTGATCAGTTCATCAGGGCTTGCATAACTGCTGGCGATATTGGTCAGCTTTTTGTCTACCAACTCCTGATCCACCGCAATTTCCCGCAACTTGATCACCTCGTTCATTAACAGGCCGAGCCCGACTCGGCGCCGCGCCTGGTCCGCGAATGCATCGGGAGGCGGTAGCTGCGACATGTCTTCGATACCCATGCGCTTGAGACTGTCTTCCTGAAGATATTTGATTTCCTGGTCCACCAGCGCATTGGGCAATTCAAAAGTATTCGCGTCCCACAGCGCATCAAGCACCACCTGGCGGACTTTCGCATGCAGGCGATCTTCCATTTCCCGGTTCATGTTGTCCCTGACAGACTCACGAAACTCATCAATGTTGTCCGTCTCCAAACCAAATTGCTCCATGAACCCGGCGTCTACCTCTGGCAGACTCTGCTCTTCGACTGCTGTTACCGTGACGGCAAATTCCGCCGTTTTGCCAGCCAGTTCAGCGGCGTGATAGGAGTCCGGGAAGCTCACCGGAATACTCCGCTCATCCTCGGCCTTCATTCCGATCATGCCATTTTCAAGGTCGGACAATAGCTGACCCGAGCCAATCTCAACCGTATAGCCTTCGGCTTTTCCACCCTCAAATTCTTCACCATTCAGGGTGCCGACGAAATCGAGAGTAATGCGGTCACCGGTCAGGGCCTGTCGATCGACCGGAACCCAGTTAGCACGCTGTTGACGCAAGGTTTCAATCATTTTGTCCACGTCTGCGTCGGTCACAGCGCAAACAGGGCGCTCAATTTTTAATCCTTCCAGGGTCTTTACGTTAACTTCGGGATATATTTCAAACGTCGCCGTGTACTCGAGATCCTTCCCTTCCGCCACTTCTGCGGGAACTATAGAAGGCTGTCCTGCTGGGTTAAGGTCCTGCTCGCGCAAGGCGTCATGGTAGGAGGACTGAATCAGATCTCCAAGGACCTCACGGTGAATTTGCGGCCCAAAGCGTTTCTTGATAACGCCAAATGGGATTTTGCCCTTGCGGAAACCATCGAGCCGCGCCGTCTTGCCCACGCGCTTCAGGCGATTTACCACTTCCTCATCGACTTTGTCAGCCGGCACCTGCACGGTCATCCGTCGCTCAAGCGCGCCGGTGGATTCCACTGATACTTGCATGTTTATCTACAACCTCGATTTGTCGCTGGGCAAATCCGTCATCACGGACCTGCGGAATCTGGTGCGAAAGGAGAGACTCGAACTCTCACGGGTTACCCCACAGGAACCTAAATCCAGCGCGTCTACCAATTCCGCCACTTTCGCAATTATGCCAATTATAAACTATTGATTCAGATGCTTTTAGGTCTCGTCACAGAACAAAAAAACCACGCTGCCGTGGTTGTGTCGGGACCCGATTTTTTTCCATTAGTGAGCAAATATTACTCTTAATCAATCACTGTCCACCAGGACCGATCCCCGTAGGACGGACGGCGGCTCGGCCAGCGGCTGTAACACCCCCGACACTTACCCCGGATTATTTAACAAATTCAGCCCCTTGCGTTGCCGCGCCAGTGACTCGCAAGACACTCAAACCGCCTTCTGCCAAGAAATTGGGGTGGACGATGGGGCTCGAACCCACGACCACCGGAATCACAATCCGGGGCTCTACCAACTGAGCTACGCCCACCATTTCTTCACGCCATTGTGGCGCGCCCGGCAGGACTCGAACCTGCAACCCCCGGCTTAGAAGGCCGGTGCTCTATCCGGTTGAGCTACAGGCGCGTACCTGGGTGTCCAAACAAAGGTATGTGTGAGGTGGTCGGGGCAGAGAGATTCGAACTCCCGACCCTCTGCTCCCAAAGCAGATGCGCTACCAGACTGCGCCATGCCCCGTCCCGTCAGTTTCATGCACTGACCCACACGCCCTTCGTTGCGGGATAAGGATCATACGTCTGCCATTTGGGAAGGTCAATGCAGGTGTTATCTGCGGCTCATGTCAGGCATCCGCCAGGCTTCATTGCCGCCGCCAGCGCGTCTCCATACCCCGGTCTTCCAGAACGACGCCGTCCTCGGCGAGTCGGTCACGAATCCGGTCGGCCACAGTCCAATCACGGTCCGCTTTTGCCTGCAGGCGCTGCGCAACAAGTGCCTCAACTTTTTCATCAGATGGTCCACCCACCGCTTCGCCACGCAGCTGCGTTTCGGGATCGGCCTGCAACAGGCCCAGACGGCCGCTCAACTGCCTCAGCAAGGCCCCCAGACCGGCCGCTGCCGCCAGATCATCCTGTTTGCGCGCTACATTGATTTGCCGCGCCAGGTCATACAACACTGCCAGAGCACCAGGGGTGTTGAAATCATCATTCATCGCATCGCGAAACCGCTGGGTAAAGGTCTCTTCCCCGGGAGGTTGCGCATCGGGTAGCCCGCGCAGCGCCAGGTACAGCCTCGTGAGGTTTGTACGGGCCTGCATCAGCTCCTGGTCCGAATAATTAATTGGTTTGCGATAATGTGCACTGACCAGGAACAAACGCAATTCCTCTGCCTTGAAGACCTTCAGAATGTCACGAATCGTGAAAAAATTACCCAGGCTCTTGGACATCTTCTCGTTATCCACCTGCACAAACCCGTTGTGCAGCCAATACCGCGCAAATGACTCGCCAGTGGCTGCACAGGACTGGGCAATTTCGTTTTCATGATGTGGAAATTTAAGATCCATGCCGCCACCGTGAATATCGAACTGATTGCCCAAAAACTGCGTGGACATGGCCGAACACTCGATGTGCCAGCCTGGGCGACCGTGACCCCAGGGACTGGGCCAGGATGGCTCTCCGGGTTTGGCCAGCTTCCACAACACGAAATCCAGCGGGTCATTTTTCGCATCGTCAATTTCAATGCGCGCTCCAACACGCAAATCATCGACCTGTTTGCCTGACAATTCTCCATATCCGGCGAATCGCTTGACAGGAAAGAAGACATCTCCGTTGCTGCCCTGGTAAGCATAGCCTTTCTCTTCCAGCGTCCGGATCATCGCAATAATCTCGTCAATCGAACCCGTTGCGGTAGGCTCAATCGTTGGACGCAGCAGACCGAGGGCATCACAGTCTTCATGCATTGCCAGCGTATAACGGTCCGTAACGTCGCTGACACTTTCTCCATTGTCATTGGCGCGCTGGATAATCTTATCGTCAATATCGGTGATATTGCGCACAAATGTGACTTCAAACCCCTCTGCCATCAGATGGCGTACGATCACATCAAACGCAGTCAGCATACGGCCATGGCCAATATGGCAATGATCGTAAATCGTCAGGCCACACACATACATACCAATCTTGCCCGGCACCATCGGCTCCAGGAGTTCTTTCTGTCGTGTCAGGCTGTTGTAAAGATGAATTGTCATACGCACATCCGTAACCGGTGTCCTGTCCGGCCACCGAATTGTTGCCGCTGCAGGGAACTGATGTCGCCGCCACAAGACTAAGTCAGACACAGGGCGCCGCCGTTCAGTCGCATGGTAACGAATACCTGCTAATTCGCAAAGCATCCGGTTGGCCTGTCGCACGACGGACCCGCACCCGTTACAATAACCCGACCCTGAAAATTGAGGACATCAACAATGATTCGTAGACTCCTGGTAGCTTCATTTTTAACCTTCAGTCTTGCAGCTGGAACGGTAGTCGCGGCAGAAGCGCCGGCGACCGCGAAAAAAACCGCGAATATACCGCTCTATCCAATGGTTGAAATTGAAACCAGTGAGGGAAGCTTTACGTTGGAGCTAAACGGACGCCGTGCCCCGATTACCGTGAAAAATTTCCTGCATTATGTCCAAAACGGTCATTACGTTGACACGGTCTTCCATCGTGTCATTCCGAACTTTATGGCGCAGGCCGGTGGCTACGACAAGGATCATGCAGAAAAACCAACCGCAGATGTCATTGTAAACGAGTCGGGCAACGGCCTTAAAAATTACCGCGGCACGATTGCGATGGCGCGGTTCAACAATCCTCACAGCGCGTCCGCGCAGTTCTTTATCAACCTCGTCGACAATGACGCGTTAAACCCCAATGAAAAACGCTGGGGTTATGCCGTCTTTGGTGAGGTCGTCAAAGGCATGGAAGTGCTCGACAAAATTGCCCTGATCCCGACCGGCAGCAACGAGGCATTTCAATCAGACTATCCCGAGAAAACGGTCACTATCCTGAAAACCACGCTGGTCAGCAAATAAGTCGGTGCCTGGGCCGATAGCGACATAGCATCATCATGCAAACGGTCTTTATTTCGGATCTCCACCTGGAGCCAGCCAGGGATGACATCAGCTCTCAATTTATCGAATATGTAGACAGCCTGGGTACTGAAACAGAGCGGCTGTTCATTGTGGGGGATCTGTTCGAAGCGTGGATAGGTGACGACGCGCCAGGGCCGCTGGGTTTGCAGGTCATCGAGCTTCTGGCACGGCTTACCAGGCGCGGTGTGCAGGGATTTTTTACTCATGGCAACCGTGACTTTCTCATCGGCCCGGAGTTTTTA
>JABDLQ010000341.1 GCA_013002925.1 Gammaproteobacteria bacterium
GCCAATGGCTTATGACGCTGATTCGGTTTTACCGTGTCTTTGCAATGACGGGCAGCTGCACGACCGAATACGACCAGATCCAGCAAAGAGTTCGATCCCAGCCGATTGGAGCCATGCACCGACACACACGCGGCCTCGCCGACAGCCATCAGCCCCGGCACGACCGCTTCCGGATTGCCGTCCCTGAGAGTCACCACATCGCCATTGAAGAGCGTGGGAATACCACCCATGTTGTAATGCACGGTAGGTAACACCGGAATCGGTGCAGTTGCCACGTCAACCCCGGAGAATATTTTTGCCGTCTCGGCAATTCCCGGCAGCCGTTCATTGATGACTTCAGGACCCAGGTGTTCAAGATGAAGATAGATGTGATCTTTTTCCGGTCCTACACCACGACCCTCGCGAATTTCCATGGTCATCGCCCGGCTCACCACATCCCGTGATGCCAGGTCCTTGGCGTTTGGCGCATAGCGCTCCATAAAACGTTCGTTTTCTGAATTCTTGAGAATGCCGCCTTCTCCGCGGACCCCTTCGGTAATCAAACAGCCCGCGCCATAGATGCCTGTGGGATGAAACTGAACAAATTCCATATCCTGCAACGGCAGTCCTGCACGCGTTACCATGGCATTGCCATCCCCGGTGCAGGTGTGCGCCGAGGTGCACGAGAAATAGGCACGACCGTACCCGCCGGTGGCGAGAATTACCTTGTGCGCGCGATAACGATGCAAGGTGCCATCCGCCATGTTCATCGCGACGACACCGCGGCATGCGCCATCTTCCATGATCAGATCGATAGCGAAATATTCAATGTGAAACTCAGCGTTGTTTTTGAGGCTTTGCTGATACAGCGTGTGCAACATGGCGTGGCCCGTACGGTCTGCTGCAGCACAGGTGCGCTGTGCCGTGCCTTCGCCAAAATGGGTCGTCATGCCGCCGAACGGACGCTGATAAATGCGCCCCTCGCTGGTTCTGGAAAACGGTACGCCGTAATGCTCAAGTTCGATTACAGCCGACGGCGCCTCACGACACATATACGCGATCGCATCCTGATCGCCGAGCCAGTCCGAACCCTTGACGGTGTCATACATGTGCCAGCGCCAGTCATCCTCGCCCATGTTGCCCAGGGCGGCACTGATCCCTCCTTGCGCCGCAACGGTGTGACTGCGTGTCGGAAACACTTTGGTGATACACACCGTGCTCAGGCCGGCTTCAGCCAGCCCCAGGGTAGCTCGCAAGCCAGCGCCCCCTGCTCCCACCACGACAACATCGTAGGTGTGATCGATAAACTCATAAGCATTTGCCATAGGTCAGGCCCCGAACGCAATCTTCAAAACAGAATAAATACCGGCAAATGCCAGCGCTACATGTACAAACTTCTGCAGTATCATCGTGGTCACCCGCAGCCATCCGTGTTTGATGTAGTCTTCGAGGATCACCTGAATACCAAGGTGCGAATGATAAAGCATGACCAGCAGGGTGAGACTCACCAGCACCGTGTTCAGCGGCGCCCGCAGCCACTGTGTCAGCGTGGTGTAGTCCGGAGCCTGGCCGTTCACCAGCCCGGCAAGTGACCAGACCAGCCACAGCCCCAGCGGTGCCATAGCGACTGCGCTCATGCGCTGGCTCCACCAGTGCCCGCTGCCCTGTTTTGCCGAGCCAAGGCCAAGCACGTGGCCCAGAGGTGTTTTGCGATTCATGCTGCACCTCCTGCTAACGCATAGACCAGAGTTCCTGCCGTCAGCAGCACCGAGGCCCCGACTACGGCCCAGCCGCTTGCGTACGTCTGCTTGATCTCAAAACCCATGCCGGCATCCCAGAATAAGTGACGGATACCATTACTCAGATGATAGAAAAAGCTCCAGAGACCGCCGAGCAGCACCAGGCGGGCCGGCACAGACTCAAGCAACGGCCGCACCGTGGCATAGCGTTCTGCGCCAGTTGCCAGTGCCACCAGCCAGATCACGAGCAGCACCATGCTGATACTGAGGAAGACACCGGTGGCACGATGAAAAATCGATAGCACCGATGTCAATTGACGCCGGTAGATTGTCAAATGGGGTGATAACGGTCTTTGATCCGTCATGGGCTTACTCCGCTGCACACAGCAAATCTGAAATTAAGTGATACGACAGGGTCATCAAATGCCAGGCGCTAAAAATCGATGCACCGGCCCCCTTTCTCCCAGTCGCCATAGCGCACCGGATCAGGCCCGTCACGGCCGCCGATTTCTTCGGGCAGCTCCTTATCCTGCTCTTGCTCCTGAACCTGCTTCTGCGTTTTCTGTTGTAGGCGCTGAGCAGAGTCCTGCGAACCTGGCTGGAGCGGCGGCGTCGTGTGTGTGTCCTGCATTCTTGATTCCCTGGAGCCGAATGTGAAGCTGCGCGTATTTTGACCTATTAACCGTACCTATGGCAATTGCCTGCCACCGCCATTCGTGTAAATTGAACGCATCCTGTGACAGTCCGGAGTAAACGCTTACCATGAACCTCAGTTTTTTGTCCCGAATATCGTCGCCCGCTGCTGGTGACAACGGCTTTAGTGTACCGGCAGGCGATGAAGGCTGTGTCAATTTGAGCGTGCAAGGGGCTGACGCGCGCAACTTTCTACAAGGCCAGGTAACCATCGACATCGATCGTATGGAGCCCGGACATGCGCAAATCGGTGCGTTGTGTACGCCACAAGGACGCGTGTCAGTCGTCTTCGATGTGTTGTGCATGCCCGACCAGTTTATTCTGATTGTGCCATTCGGCATCGCCAAGACGGTCATGGCGCAGTTACAACGCTACATATTGCGCTCCAGGGTAGTCATCGGTCCCGTGCCGGCACACGGCACGATCAGCGTTCGATATGACCCGCAATCCGATCTTTCACCAGGCAGTCACGCAGGCACCGCTGACGATTTTGTCTACAATCCGTCCTGGCTGTCAGCGGGCTGGCGTTTCAGTCAATCATCCGACGCCAGTGTCACAGCATCGGATCAACCACTGATCAGCTGGGCACAGGCCCGGATTCTGTGGGGCGTATCTCAGCCGGTCGCCGCTACGCAAAACCTGTTCCTGCCGCAGATGCTGAATCTTGATCGACTTGAAGCAGTTAACTACAACAAAGGGTGTTACACCGGTCAGGAAGTCATCGCCCGCAGCCATTTTCGCGGTACGGTCAAACGTCAGCTGTATCGCTTTGTGCTGCACAGCGCAGAGTCCAATCCCGCCATCGTAAGACTGACCGATACCATTCTCACTGCCGATCAGTCTGCGGCTGGCACGGTGGTTGAATGTGCCATGGACGATGCCGGCGATCAGGCGCTGATGGCCGTGGTGAAAAATGCTGCCGCAGATGGTCCCCTGTACTTTGGTGAACATCCGCTAGTGCCCTGGCCGCTGGACTGATTACAGACCGGTCTCGGGGCGCATGTGAGGAAACAGCAGCACATCACGAATGGATGCTACATCGGCGAACAGCATAATCGTGCGGTCGATGCCAATTCCCAGGCCCGCTGTGGGTGGTAAACCATATTCCAGTGCACGGATGTAGTCCTGATCATACGGCATGGCCTCGTCATCACCGGCGTCTTTGCTGCGCATTTGCTGTTGAAAGCGTTCGTCCTGGTCCTCGGGGTCGTTGAGCTCCGAGAAGCCGTTGGCAAGCTCCCGACCGGCCACAAAAAATTCGAAACGGTCAGTTACAAACGGGTCAGCATCATTGCGCCGTGACAGCGGCGAGACTTCGGTCGGGTACTGGGTAATAAATACAGGTGCCATCAAATTGTGTTCAGCGGTTTTTTCGAAAATCTCTACTTGCAGTTTGCCGGCACCGTAATGATCTTCCACCGGTATGCCCAACCGCTCACACCACTTGACCAGGTAATCATGTTCACGTAACTGTTTGTGATCAAATTCAGGATTAAAACGACAAATGGCATCTTCGATAGTGAGACGCTCGAATTTTTGGGCAAAATCTATCGTGTCGCCCTGGTAACTGATTTGCCGGGCACTAACGAGCACGTCAGCCAGACTGCGAAACAGGTTTTCCACCAGGTTCATGAGATCTTCGTAATCCGCGTATGCCCAATATAACTCCAGCATGGTAAATTCCGGATTGTGGCGGGTTGAAAGACCTTCATTACGGAAATTACGATTGATTTCATAAACGCGTTCAAATCCGCCGACCACCAGGCGTTTTAAAAACAACTCCGGTGCAACGCGCAGGTACAGCGGCATATCCAGCGCATTGTGGTGCGTGACAAATGGGCGTGCTACCGCACCCCCTGCAATGGTTTGCATCATCGGAGTCTCGACTTCCATAAAGCCCAGAGCCTCCAGGAATGTCCGCGTGTGAGTGATCAGACGGCTGCGCATCCGAAATACCGCACGACTGTCGTCGTTCATAATCAAATCGACATAGCGCTGCCGGTAACGCTGCTCCTGGTCCGTGAGCCCATGAAATTTTTCGGGCAGCGGGCGCAACGATTTTGTCAGCAAACGCAACTCTGTGACTTTAACCGACAGCTCGCCTGTATTGGTTTTCATCAGTGTCCCGGACGCGCCCACGATGTCACCGATATCCCAGGTCTTGAACTCTTCGTAAGCCCCCTCCGGAAGATTGCCGGGCTGAACAAAAATCTGCAGCCGGCCGCTGCCATCCTGAATTTCGGCAAAGCTGCTTTTTCCCATCAGGCGTTTGGCCATCATCCGGCCTGCAATGTGCACCGTAACCGACTGCTCCCGCAACGCTTCTTTACTGTGTTCACCGTACGTTGCGTGCAACTGCGCATTACGCGAATCGCGGCGAAAATCATTGGGGAACGCGTTCCGTTGCTGACGTATCTGGTCGAGCTTGTTGCGGCGCTCTTTGATGAGACGGTGTTCGTCGGCTGTATTGCTCATGATGGCCTGGTGCCCTTCCTGTTAATAAACTGTAATGCCTACAAGCCCTGTTTCAGGCTTGCTTCGATAAAATCATCCAGACCGCCATCGAGAACTGCCTGCGTATTTCCGGTTTCCTGCCCGGTGCGCAAATCCTTGATGCGCGACTGATCGAGCACGTAGGAGCGGATCTGACTGCCCCAGCCGATATCGGACTTGCTCTCCTCGATCTGCTGTGCGTCCGACTGGCGGCTGTGCAGTTCACGTTCATACAACCGTGCTTTCAACTGCTTCATCGCCGTCGCCTTGTTTTTGTGTTGCGAACGGTCATTTTGACATTGCACAACAACCCCGGTGGGCATATGCGTGATACGCACAGCGGACTCGGTACGGTTGACGTGTTGCCCACCGGCACCGCTTGCGCGATACACATCGATGCGCAAATCGGCAGGATTAATTTCGATATCGATGTCATCGTCCACTTCGGGCGAGACAAACACGGCGGCAAACGATGTGTGCCGACGATTGCCCGAATCAAACGGGGATTTGCGTACCAGTCGATGCACCCCGGTTTCGGTCCGCAGCCAACCGAACGCATAGTCACCGGTAACGCGGATCGTCGCACTTTTAATCCCCGCTACTTCGCCCGCGGACACCTCGATCAACTCGGTATCAAATTGGTGCGCCTCACACCAGCGCAGATACATCCGCAACAACATTTCGGCCCAGTCCTGGGCTTCGGTACCGCCGGAGCCACTTTGAATATCCACGAACGCATTATTGGCATCCATCTCACCGGAAAACATCCTGCGGAATTCGAGTAATTCAACAGATTGCTGCATTTGCGCAACGTCGTTCTCAAGATCCTCTACCGACTTTGCATCATCGTCATCAACGGCCATCTCGAGCAATTCGCCGGCGTCACTCAGGCGCTGGGTCAGGGCGCTGATCTGCTCGACGACAGCAGCCAGCCGCGCCCGCTCCCGCCCCAGATCCTGGGCCCGTTCCGGTTCGTTCCAGATTTCCGGACTCTCCAGCTCCCGCTCGACTTCGGTCAGCCGTTCCTGCTTGTTTTCGTAGTCAAAGGTACCCCCTCAGCGCAGTGGTGCGCTCGCCAAGATCCTTGATGAGTTGCCGCAGGGCATTGACTTCCAGACTCATAGTGCTGTTCTCAACCGGTTCGACCGGAATGTAATTGTTAAAAGTGAATTGGTTCATAAAAACTGGTGGCGCGCAATGTTACCATGTGACCCATCCTCATGGGCATGGGACAGCAATAATCAGATGCGTGGCTACCTGACGTTAATTTTACCGTTATTCCTGTGCGTGCTCTCAGCTCCTGCGAATCAGGTGCTGGCTGCAGACACCGCGGTGACTGCCCACTCTGACCGGGATGGCGACGGGATCAGCGACCCGCACGACCGCTGCCCGAACTCCAATCCGGGTGGGCTGACCGATCACCGCGGCTGCGAACACGATACAGACAGTGACGGGGTCGTGGATATAATCGATGAGTGTCCGCACAGCCATGCAGGATCGCCGGTGAACACTCGCGGATGCAACCATGACAGCGACAAGGACGCGGTCGTGGATTTTCGTGATGCGTGCCCAAACACGACTCCAGGAGTTCGTGTGGATGCGACCGGCTGTCCGCTGAAGGACGTCATGCAACTCCCGGGACTGGTTTTTGCCAAAGGAACCGCAACCTTGAACCGGCGTGCAAAGGCAGTGCTCGACCGTGCGGCCAATACCCTGTTCAAATATCCGGACCTCAAAGTGGAAGTCGCGGGATTTACCGACAGCCGTGGTAATGAAGCCTTAAACCGTGCCCTTAGCCAACGCCGCGCTGACGCCGTACGCAGTTACCTGATCAGCCTGGGTCTGGCACCGGAACGCATTACTGCACGGGGCTACGGCGAAGACCGGCCCGTCGCGACCAATTCCACTGCCGCCGGGCGTGCCGCCAACCGCCGCGTTCTTTTTTTCCTGAGCAGCTAACGACCTGCCAGTTTTTGTTACTCAGCGCGGGCATGGCGAACGATTAGCTGCATGGCGGCGCCCCCGCGATAACTGTCAGGCTGCAGCTCATAGACACAACGAATGGCACTACCGTTAGAGAACGGCAAAGTGTCACCTGCCGCGTCCAGAGCGCTAAACCAGATGCCGCGAACTTTGTGTTGGCCTGCACGCAGATTCAGTGACAGATGTACCGGATCCGCACCGACGGCGCGTACTTGCAAAACCTCGAACATGCCATCGAATAAAGGCTTTTCAAACCCGCGACCATACGGACTGAGCTGCTGCAGTTCCTGCCAGGTTGTGAGCGTCAGCTCATCGGCGGCCAACTCCCCATCACTGTATAAAACCGGCCCAAGCAATGTGTCCCCCAGTTGGTCGGCTACTGCAGCGTCCAGTGCCGCCTGAAACTGCGCGAGCTGCGCGACGGGGACACTGACCCCGGCGGCCGCGCGATGCCCGCCAAATCGATGCAGCAAGCGTGGGTGGCGCTTATGCACCTCTCGCAGTGCCTGTCCAACATCTACTGCTGCCACCGATCGCAATGAACCGCTGATCAGCCCTGCTTCGCTACCCGGGCTCATCACACAGGTCACCCGGCCAAAAGAATCCAGCAGTCGCGATGCCACGATGCCCTGTACTCCGGCATGATACGTGTCATCGTAGACAACAATGGTTTGCTGCGCCGGCGTCAACGTTGCGGCAACCTGTTCCCGTGCTGACTGGACCATGCTTTTTTCCATTGCCCTGCGCTGGCGATTGTTGTCATCCAGTTCGAGCAGCAATTGGCGGGCTACATTCTGTTCCGTCGCCGCGAGAAAATGCCAGGCCGCAAAAGGATCTTCCATACGCCCACGGGCGTTGATCCGCGGTCCGATCTGGAACCCCAGATCGTCGATACTGAACGGCACTTGAGGCGGTCGCTCCAGTAAATTGGCAAGCGCTTGCCAGCACGGTCGTTCCAGACGATTCATGATGGCCAGCCCGGCCATTACCAGCGCCCGATTGTTACTGCTGAACAAACTCACCGCGTCCGCCACTGTGCCGAGGCTGACCAGATCAAGGTGGCGCGTCAGCTTCGGCGCACTGGCATCGATCACGCCCGCCTCGATCAACGCGGCACGTACCATGCACATCAGCAGCCAGGCAACCGTACAGCCGGCAATGGCCGTATCCGGATACCGCGATTCCGGGTGTGCGGGGCTCACCGTTGCCAGGGCCGAAGCTGGCGGGCCTGCAGCAGGAAAACCATGATGGTCAGTGACAATGACATCGATCCCAGCGGCCTTGAGCACGGCGATCCTGGCCTCATCGGAGCTGCCACAGTCTGCGGTGATGACCACGGCCGGCGCCACGGCCAGTACCCTCTTGCAGACCGGCTCACTCAAGCCATAGCCTTCAGTCAGGCGATGCCCGATAAAGCCTGTGACCTGTGCATCAGGCACGCCGAAGTCCTGCACCAGCGTCTCCCGAATCAGGGTGTGCGAGGTGATTCCGTCCACGTCATAATCGGTGACCACTCCGATTTTCTCGCCACCTTTTATCGCTTCGACCAGCCGATTTCTTGCCGTGTTCATATCAGACAACAGCAACGGGTCGTCCAGATAGCTCAATGAAGGCTTCAGAAACGGGGCGAAACTGCCGTCGATATTCTGCACCCGCCCGGCGATGATCCGCGCGACCAGGTCACTCAGCCCGGCAGAGCGTGCAGCAGCCAGGGTCTGCTGACACAGACTGCGCCCGGTGATCTCTGGGGGCTGTTGTGGTTGTGATTGCACGGGTAGCGTTTCCTGATGCCGCGGGCAAATTGCCCCGGTATAAAGGCAACAATTTACGGTAAACTACGGACTTTGGTAAGTGGTGCAACCATTTATGACCCATGGCGGGTGAGGTGCGGGCAACAATGGCTAAGGTCCGGGACCGTACTGGCGATGGCACAGATGTGAATGGGGTACTGCTTGCATCATCTAAAGAGCAAACAATAATGCAGTTTTTAAAAGACAACACGGCAGGCGTAAATCTGGTGACCGGACTGGATCGTGATGCCGTTCGCATCAACGATGAGGTCTATGCTCACAGCTTGCTCCTGTGTGCCGACAGGATCATTGCCTGGCCCGTGACTGACGTCCAGGCACTCACCGACACTGACTGGCCGCCATTAATTGCCACAGAACCGGAGATCGTGATTTTAGGCACCGGTCACTCTCTGGTGTTTCCCGAGCCCCACCAGATGCGGCCGGCACTCGAAAACTCGGTAGGTATCGAGGTCATGGACACACGTGCCGCGTGTCGCACCTACAACCTGCTGGTTCACGAAGGCCGTCGCGTCACTGCCGCCCTGATTTTTAATCAAGTAACACTTTAAATAATAATTTTTAGTTATTGTTTTTTAAGGTACTTTAATGGGTCTACCGGTTTTCCGTTTTTGCGGATCTCAAAATGCAGCATCGCCGTCTGGCCAGGGCCAAGACCCATTTGTGCGATGCGCTGCCCCCCTTTGACCTGCTCACCCTCACTGACTAACAATCTCTGATTGAAGCCATAGGCACTCAGATACGTGTCGTTGTGCTTGATGATCAGCAGGTTTCCATACCCTTTCAGTCCATTGCCGCTATAGACCACTTTACCTTCAGAAGCAGCAAAGACAGGATCTCCTACCTGGCTGGAGATGTTGATGCCATCGCCGACACCAGCGAAGTTGCGGTTGGGCACCAACGCGCCGTTCGCGGGCCAGAACCACACTGATGGAGAAGGTACCACCGGCGCCCGCCCGGCAGCAGCGGTGGATGGCGACGTGCGCCTGGAGTTCCAGCCGGGGGGTGGCGTCACACGGAGTTTTTGGCCGGGATAAATCTGATCTGGATTGGCAAGACCGTTCCAAACGGTCAGATCGCGAGTACGGACCTCGTAACGCAGCGCGATTGCTACCAGCGTTTCACCGCGTTGCACGACATGGGTATTGTTATCCCAGCGTAACGGGTTGCTGATGCAGGCATTAACGCCTAACACCAGCAGTATGAGAAGTGAGCGGGCTGCACGCATATCAATCCCAACCGGAAAACGGCGCACCGTCCGATTCTACATTTTGAGATAAACCACCAACAATACGACCACCACTATGGTCACAAGTGCCAGCCGGTCGACGTTACGACGAATAGCAGCCTCAAACGGCGCTCCGCCCCAGCGGACCGCTCCGGCTACCATCAGATAGCGCGCTCCCCGACCGACGACTGACGCAAATACGAATACCGGCAACACCATCATGGCTGCACCCGCAGCGATGGTAAACACCTTGTATGGTATCGGTGAAAACCCGGCAATAAAAATTGCCCAGAAGCCATACGTGGCAAACCACTCGCCGGCTCGCTCCATCTCGTCCCAATAGCCCCACTCTCGCAGATAGGGTGCAACCTGATCAATCGCAAAGTAACCGATAAAATACCCCAGGACCCCTCCCAGCACACTGGCCACGGTAGTAATAAAGGCTAATCGCATCCATTTTTCAGGGCTCGCCAATGTCATCGGGGCAAGCATTACGTCCGGCGGAATCGGGAAAAACGACGATTCAGAAAAACTCACAGCGCTTAGATACCATGGGGCATGCGGGTGTCGTGACCACTGCAGTACGCGATCGTACAACCAACCAAACGGCGACATCATCGCAACCCCTCCAGCAATGGCACAAAACTGACAGGCTCAATTGTTTTGCGCTCAAAGGAGTTTCCTTTACGGGTGACTACCAGCAGTTGCTGCCGACCACCGGGGCCGACCGGAATGACCAGCCTGCCTTTGTCCGCCAGTTGACTCAGCAAGGCTTCCGGAATCTCCTGCGGTGCCGCAGTCACCAGGATACCGTCGAATGGTTGAAACCGCGGCAACCCTTCGCAGCCGTCGGTATGACTGAATCGCACATTGCGAATCTGCAGTGACCGCAACAACGCCCTGGCCCGCTCCGCCAGCGGCTCAATCCGTTCTACGGTATAAATCGATGTCACCAGCGGCGCCAGCACTGCCGATTGATAGCCACAACCCGTTCCGACCTCGAGGACTTTGCCCAGCGGCCCATCGGCGAGCAGGACTTCGGTCATCCGAGCCACAACGTATGGCTGAGAAATCGTTTGGCCGTGGCCGATCGGTAATGCTGTGTCCTCATAAGCCCGGCTGCTAAGCGCTTCATCCACAAACAGATGTCGCGGCACGTTGCGTATGCGATCGAGCACCGCGAGATTACTGATGCCCTGCTCCTGCAGACGCCTGACCAGTCGCTCACGGGTCCGCGCCGACGTCATGCCTATTCCTCTGCGGGAGTCGTTCATTCGCTGAATAATTCCGTGCCCAGCCAGTCGGCCAGCGGGGCAACAAAATCATGCTGGGTCAGATCCACTTTAATCGGCGTTACGCTGACCCGGCCTTCACGAATCGCATGAAAATCAGTACCCGGACCAGAATCCTGCTCAGCACCTGCCGGCCCAATCCAGTAAACCGGCTGATCGCGTGGATCCAGCGCGGCGATAACCGCTTCCGCTTTGTGGCGATTACCCAGACGTGTAGATTCAATTCCCCGCAACTCATCAAATGGTATATCCGGGACATTCACATTGAGGATCGTGTCCGGGGGCAGTGGCCGATTGCGCAATTTCTCCACCAGCTGCAGCGCGACCCGGCCGGCCGTCTCATAATGGGTATCTCCGACCAGCGAAAACGCAATGGCGGGTAGTCCCAGATCGCGGCCTTCCATCGCCGCTGCTACCGTGCCCGAATACAGCACGTCATCACCCAGGTTTGCGCCGTGATTGATCCCCGATAACACCATGTCGGCCTCAAAATCCAGAAGCCCTGTGATGGCCAGGTGGACACAATCAGTCGGCGTCCCGTTGACGCTGTAAAACCCGCGTTCATCGCGACGCACACGTAATGGCGACGTCAGTGTCAGTGAATTGCTGGCACCGCTGCGATTACGATCCGGAGCCACCACCGTCACGTCAAACGACTGCCGGATATGGTCTACAAGACACGCCAATCCCCTGGCGTGATAACCATCATCATTGCTGATTAAAATATTCACAAAGGTTTATCCAATTAATACATATTCATTCAAAACAGCGCACCAGGGCCGGGGCAACGTTGCTGCCCTGGCCTCAAAAGTTCGGCCTGTTATCCGGGTCGGACTGTGCGCGCCCGGCCAATGGTGACCTGACTGTCGCGAGCACGACACTGTGCCGGGTTGCGTCGACCCTGCTACACCGATCCGGGTGACAGGCACAGAATACGCATCAAAGCGGGGTATTCTGTAAACTCCGCAAGAAGGCGGATTGCCCCGACGGGACACTAGTCGCTTATCCGGATGCGGAAATTGACTATACTGGCAACAGACCGGGTGTGCCGGATCAAATACAGAATACTCATAGGCTGGTAATTATATCGACATTGGCAGGGTTTGGTAATGGACAGCGACGACGAAAACAACTTGTTTCGCCAGGCGATGGCAGATGCCAAGCCCCTCAAAACCGATCGTATTTACAATGCCGCTCACAAACCGGCGCCCACCGCCCGTTTTACCCGTCAGGACCAGCAGGCGGTCCTGGCCGAAAGCCTTCAATGCGATACGGCACAGCTTGCCAATACCGACGAGATGCAATTTTGCCGGGCGGGCCTCAAATCACCCTTTTTCAAAAAACTGAAACGCGGCGTTTACACAGTCGAAGAAGAACTCGACCTGCACGGTTTGACCGTGGTGGAAGCACGGGGCGCAATCAAGGAGTTTCTCAGGGAGGCCAAATACTACCGATGGAGTTGCGTCCGGATTATCCACGGCAAAGGCAAACGCTCCTGGCAGGGCATGCCGGTACTGCGACCTCAGGTTAGCCGCTGGCTACGGCTTTGCGACCAGGTACTGGCGTTTTGTTCGGCGTTGCCGCGTGATGGCGGGAGCGGCGCCGTCTACGTATTGCTCTCTAACTGATCGATACCGTCGCGCAGCGCTGCAGGCAACATGTAGGCCAGCTGCGGATCGTATATCAGTTCGCCCAGTACAGTGGTGGCAAAACCACCCTTTGCCAACGTAAAGCGGAGGTACAACTCATCCTCCGTCCATTGCCATTTGAGCGCGCGGACGCTCAGACGCAATGCACGGCGTTCCTGCTTCAGGCCCAATTCGCCGAGTCCTTCGGCAATATCAATAAATATACGGCCCAGGGACCGCTCAACAACGGCAGCGTCGGCAGTGCTGGCCGGCTCGCCCTGCCCCCATAGCGGGCCGCTCGGATGAATGTCGTGCGCCGCCAGGCGAGTTGCACCATCATCGCCAAGGCGCGCCAGCTCAAACCAGCTGTTGCTGCCATCCAGAATAACCAAATCACCAGGCAAAAAAGCGTCCCAGTTACCCTGCTTTACGCGCTGTGACAGACCCGCGTTAAACAGAAAGGAGCGCGCCGCAGAGACTGAAAAGCGGTGCTGTGTTCTTGATAATTTTTGTTTTTTTTCAAA
>JABDLQ010000348.1 GCA_013002925.1 Gammaproteobacteria bacterium
GAGCAGGCGCGTGCTGGTACACACAACGTGGTAGGGCCGATGCCACCGCTGTCGTTACGGGATTTTCTTGACGGCTCGCGTGTAGCGATCAACAGCAGCGCGAACCTGGTGTGGATCGATGCCGACCGGCTGCGCAACGAGCACGGTGTGAATTCGTTCTCAGACATGCCGCTGTGGGCGCCGCTCGACGAAGATGCGGGTTTCTACCAGGTGGACGGTAGCAAAGCGCTGGCCGCCGGGATCAGCTACCGACCACTGGCACACACCGCCCGTGATGCGTGGCGCTGGTACCAGTCGCACCACTTCCGCGACACCAGCTTTCCAGTTGGGGGACTCGGCCTGTCGGCTGAGCGCGAACGCGAAATACTGCAAAAGGCGCCCTGATTAAATTGTTCAGCACTCGTGCAAGCTATGTGCTTGTCATGCGGTCCTTCATCAACGCCACCCACTGAACTACCGACATAGCATTATTAAGCCGACGCCCCCAACAGACCGATTTTCGTTGGCGGTTAATGCCTGTGCTTTGGAACCCGGAATCAGGGTCCCGATACCAGACGCATTAAAGATAAATACGCTGCATATTCTTGTGTTCATACCCTTTCTCCGGAGTTTGTCAGGTGGCCGCAGCTTATGATCGTGACAGTCATTTTATTGGGGGTATTTAAGAGGACCCTGTTACCGGTATCCGGCACCAGCAACACTATTGAAGGTGGATGGCCAGGCAACCGGAGTACCCGGCCGGCAAATGACTCGGGCATCATTTGGGTAAAAAGAAAAAGTCGCAGTCTTGTGCATTGTTTAAGGATAAAGCTGAATTATCGGTATACTTTCCGACAAGCAATAGAGTTGGAGTTGTTTTTTGAGTAACGGCGACAATGAACAAAGCTTGTGGGAAGAGCTGAAGCGACGCAACGTTGTTCGGGTTGGTTTGGCGTTTGCAGGTGCCGCGTGGATTCTGGTGCAGGTAGCATCGGTGTTCATACCTGCGCTGGGGCTGCCAGATGGGCTGATGACAGTAATCGCCGTGGCCTGCATTGCGGGATTTCCTGTCGCGCTGGTAATCGCATGGGTCTATGAATGGACGTCAGAGGGCCTGGTGCGTGACAGTAGTCCGAGGGTCCGAAGCGGGATCGGCTTTGGTGGTCGGCACATTGATTATTTTATTATCGGGATGTTGACGGTGGCAGTGAGCTGGTTTGCTCTTGACAAGTTTTATTGGAGCAAGTCAGCCAGCACTAAAATACCGACTATTGCCGTATTGCCTTTTGAGAATATCAGTGATGATTCGTCACGCGAGTACTTCGCCGAGGGGCTGAGCGAGGAAATATTAAATCTGCTGACACGGATCGAAGGTTTGCGTGTGATCGGCCGAACGTCCGCGTTCCAATTTAAAGATCGTCCTGAAGATCTCCGCGAAATTGGCCAAAAACTGAGTGCTGATTATCTGCTGGAGGGCAGCGTACGAATAGTTAATCAGCAATTGCGCATCAACACTCACCTGGTAAATGTGGCAGATGGTGTGCGGATCTGGTCAGATACCTTCAATGGTAATTTCGATGATGCATTTCGCTTGCAGGAGCTAATTGCCCGGGCGGCAGTAGCGCAATTGAAAATGGAGTTTCTGGCCATTGTAAAAGCGCCTGACAGCGGTGATGCTTACGATGCGTACCTGCAGGGTTTGCGGTTTAATCGCATTCCCGACGCTGGCAATGCGGTAAAGGCAGTGCACAAGCTGGAGCTTTCTGTGCAGCTGGATCCATCTTTTGCACCGGCGTGGCTACAACTATTTCGCGCGTACTCATTGCAAACACGTTTTGGTCAGATGACCACGGAAGAGGGCGATCCCAAAATGCGCGAAACAGTATCTCGGGCACTGGAAGCCGATCCGAAGAGTGCCGACGTTCACAGCGCGCTGGGACATTTTGAGATGTGGCACAATTTCGATTTGGCTGCCGCAGAGACTGCCTATATTCGAGCTCTGGAACTGGTCCCTGAACATCCGGGAGCTTTGGGAGGTGCGGCAGCATTGGCCGCAGCCCGTGGCCGCCTGGATGAAGCGCTGGCGTATACTTTTCGTGTACAACAAGTTGATCCCCTGGGTCTCTCTGGTATGCACAATGAAGCTTTTTACAACTATTTGAATCGTGATTATCAGGCTGCGGAAAAAAAATATCGCGAAACGCTGGAGTTTGCAGGCGAGTCATATTTGGTCGGGCGCGCAATGCTCGCACTGTGTTTAATTGCCCAGGGAAAATATCGTGAGGCACACAGCGAAAGCCTCAACGAAAAAGCAGAATCACAGCGTTTGGCCGTTCAGTCAATAAGCCTGCTAAAACTTGAAAGAATGGAGGAGGCGCAACAGGCGCTGGACAGATTGATTGAAAAACATGGAGATCGACTTCCCATTCCTATTGCGGGTTCGTTCGCACAACGGGGCGAGTTTGATGATGCAATTCGCTGGATCGAACGAGCATACCAACAAAAGAACCCGCAGTTGCTATGGTTAAAAGTTCACCCGGTGTTTGACCCGCTGCAGGATGATCCCCGTGTACCCGAACTAATAGAGCGATTGCATTTAAATTGAATGTACAATCCGATCGTATGCTGCACGAATAAAAACGTATTTAATTTAGTTGTGACTCCTGCAGCAACAGGATCAGCACGGCATAACGCGCCCCCTTGCCAAGAAAGACCAATGTTAAAAAGATCCACCAGCGCACACGCAGCGCGCCGGCCACTACAGTCAGTGCATCGCCGCCGATGGGTAGCCAGGCCAGTAACAATGACCACACCCCCCATTTGTTGAACCACCGCACCGCCGTCGTGTACTGCTTCTCGTTGATATGCAGTCGTTGCCGCGCTGCATCTGTCGTCAAAATACGGCCAAGAACACCGTTAATGGCGGCCCCCAGAGTGTTTCCGATCGTGGCTGCCCACCACACGGCCATGGCCCCATAACCGGCCAGGATGGCAGCGCCTACAGCGACCTCGGAGTAAAACGGCAAAATAGTGGCGGCGAGTAATGCCGCAACAAAAACACCGGTCAGCGTGGTCAAGGGCGTGCTGCCTCAACAAGTG
>JABDLQ010000356.1 GCA_013002925.1 Gammaproteobacteria bacterium
TAAAACCGGTCTCGGCACCGACCACAAACCTCATAACATTGGGAATCTGTGGCGCATCCGGATTGTCGTTGCGTAAAATAATCTGGGTGCCGGTGGCAAAACCACCGAAATCAATGATGGTGTCAAAACGCTCGGCCGGCACCATATCAAAGGTATCCAAGTTGATCGGGGCACTGATCATACCCATGTCGGTACCTATGAGTGTAAACGGAATGACCAGTGTCGGATCGCTCTGGCTTTCAAGACGCAAACTGTAGGACCGCGCCTGGGAGCCATTGGCAAAACGGAAACGGTATTTGCCCTTTTTTACATCCATCGATGGCCAGATCTTACCGTTCACGACAATCTTGTCACCGAAAAACGAATCGGGCAGAGACACCGGATAAACTAGTGCTCCCGTAGGATCAATCAAGCGATCCTGGATAACAATCGGCACCTCGAATTCACCGGCAGGTAATCCGAGCGCATCTTCGATATCGTCACGTAACAGGTAAAACCCCGCCATGCCGCCGTAGACATTCAGGCGGGTGATGCCCAGCGCGTGATCGTGATACCACAGCGTGGCCGGTAGCTGTGCATTGGGATATTGATAGACGTCCATCTCGCCTGGCAAAATAGTATATTCCGGTTGGCCGTCAAATCGCGCCGGTACATGACCGCCATGCAGATGAGTGACAACCCGCAGAGAGTCGCCGTAGTAGTTCGGTCCATGTGCGCATTCATCAACATCAAACAACTGACTGCCAGGCACCAGCGCATTGATATACGTAACCTCTATCGGTTCGTTCACCCGCGCTTCGATGGTGTAACTCGGGTAGGCGCCATTGTAGGTCCATAAATCCGTTGCGGGCAGTTCGCTATGTAGCTGTTGCTGCGCAGACTGCACGATAATTTCGTATTGGAGTGTGCCATCCGGCAAGCTCCCGGTCGGAACGAGCGGTGCGGGAATTGGCAGGGCATCTACGAACGGCTCCAGTCCGCAATCTACTGCCGTGTCCGAACACATGGATCCAGCACCCTGAAAGATACCACCGCCAGCAATACAGTCTGCATTTGTTACACCGTCAGAACAGGTCTCTTCAATGGTGCAGCAGGCCCCCATGGGCTGTGGGCACATGTTGGGAAAACACGATGTCTGGCTCATGTCTGGTGTTCCGCCACTCGCTGTGCACGCTGCCGCAGTCTGCACCGTGCAGTCGCCGGTGTCTGCGCAGCAGGCAAAGGACATGGCCGGAGCCGGATCCAGTGGGCTCACAGCCGGAATATCCACGTCCGGGATTACGACGGTGGAACTGTCAGCGAACGTCGCAACGTTCCCGCTGGTGGTCCAACCCGGCTGCGCGTCCGCCATGATCTCTACGAGATTAGTATCACTGTTGCCGTCAGCATCCTGCGCTTCCACAGCGATAAATGCTGCAACGGCATCTGTATCTGCTCCAGCCTGGCGCAGTGACCATCCATAAGCGTTCCATGGTGAACCGCCATTGCGATCGCGATGGCAAACCTGGCAGCGCTTGCCTGTGGCCGCGTCCATGATATCCATCGTGTTGGAGTCAACGCCGGATGCGCCACCCGGGCCGTAATAATCGTACCAGTCATTGGCTATGCCATTGAATGCGAATACCGGTGTCGAGAACAACAGCATTATGACAAATGCACTACCGGAAAATGTGCGAAAAATTGATCTCATGGTAATCACCATCTGGAAATTATGTTTTTATGACGTCTGTATACCTAAAAGGCCCACAGTCTATAATTACCTGTATTTTCGGTTGTATCCATACGAGCTTTCCGCACTGTCCGACATGGTTACTCACACCTGTCCCATTGTCCGGGTTGGGTACCGGGTTTTATTCTCCTGACACGACAGGGAAGCAGGCCAGGATATCGGTGTCTGCGGTTTCGATTCGAAACCTGGTCGTCTGATTTGGAAGGTGGTGTTCTGATCTGGAACGTGATGCTCTGACCCGGAACGTGTTGCTATACCTGTATCCTGGTGGCCTGAACTTCAGCCTGGTGTACTGAACCGGAGCATGGTTTTCTGGCCTGGAACCGGGTGTTCTAATAACTCCTGTTGCAAGGCTGTCCAGGATCATTTTTTTAAACTCTCTTGTTAACAAAGAATACTTTCGGGGTTATTTTGGACGGCCTGAAGATCTCCTTTAACAAAAACATAAGTCGACTGTAAATGCGGCATATCCGGGTCATGTTTGGGCCCTTTTTGGGACATACCCGGGGTCAGGCCATGGTTTCAGGCAAGACACAGATCTGCTCTCGTATCAGTGGGCCGACCGATCTTCCCCTATCCGTCAGTCAACCTGTCGAACGGGGGGTCGAAGGTTGCAAAGCTCAATACGGCCGGTAGGATCAACAAACCAGTCTTCATTGCGATGTGTGCGACCTGTGACGTATGCCCCGAACGCCGCCGAGTCGGTACGCATGACCTCCAGCGTGATCGGGTCTTTCACGTCGGCGTCGCTGCCCAGCCGAATGCCTTTGACAGGAACCTGTTGTTCGACGTTTTCATAAAAACCAAGTGGTCCGGTACCGCGCGGCAGGACGGTCAGATTTTCGATGCCATGGAGCACACGACCGACCAGCGTGATATTGCGATCCAGGTGGCGCGGAGCATGGCCGGTTACGACGTACAGACTGCTGCCGTTGCCGGTGTTGGGTTCCATGCCGCGCCCAACGCCAACCATCCCGTAGCAATGCGTTAACCACGCACGGGTGCCGTCGCTTGCAACCGGGAAGCCGCTGCTAAAACCGACTTGCTCAGCATACGCGTCGCGGCTTTCAATTGGAGTAATTGCGAGGCCTGCTT
>JABDLQ010000365.1 GCA_013002925.1 Gammaproteobacteria bacterium
CAGCAGGCCCGGCAGTGCACTCGTGCCGGACAAGCCCCGTGGCCAGTTCGGTTTAACTTTCGGTGGCTTATCGTCGTCCGCCATTGTCACGCCGAGGGTCCGGGGTCAGGACGCGGTCAGGACGCTCGCGCTTTGGCCGTGGTATCAGTCTGCGGTTCATTCCGATTATTTTGTTCGGCGTCTATCTGGCGTATTACTGGTTTGCCAACCAGGAAAACGTACCAATTACCGGCCGTAGCCAACTGATCGATATATCGCGCGAGCAGGAAGAGGCGCTGGGTCTGCAGTCCTACCAGGATATTTTGTCCAGAAGCGCTGTGCTTACTGACGGTGAAGTGGTCGATCAGGTACGTAGCATTGGGCGCAAACTGGTCGACGCTGCCCGGATTGAAGGAATCGATCCGGGGTTTGAGTGGGAATTTAACGTGATTCGCTCAGATCAGGCCAATGCGTTCGCGTTGCCAGGTGGCAAAGTCGCGGTTTACACGGGTCTTTTGCCCATCGCAGAAAATGCCGATGGCTTGAGCGCCATCATGGGCCACGAAATTGCTCATGCCATTGCGCGCCACGGTGCCGAACGCATGGCTTATCAGAAGCTCATTCGCATCGGCAGCATGGCGGCGGCACTGGTGGTCGGAGATATGGGGTACTCAGCCCAAAAAGCGGTAATGGGCGCGTTTGGTGTGGGCAGCCAATACGGCGTGTTGTTGCCGTTTTCGCGCAAACATGAAACGGAATCCGATTTTATTGGATTACGCTTGTTGGCCCGCGCGTGTTTTGATCCGGGTGAAGCGCCAAAGCTATGGCAGCGTATGGCCGAACATGCCGGCCGTAATTCCGGTAGCGAATTCATGTCAACTCACCCGTCGCCACAGACCCGGATTGAGCAATTTGAAGCGTGGTTACCGGAGGCCCGCGAACTTGGAATGAAAAACTGTAGCAATACGCGGTCAGGGCGTGGTCAGCGGACGTTCAAGCCATAATGATGATAAATAGGCTTTAGCATTGGGTCTGTCTGGATTAGACTGGTGGCATTTGCAGCAGCACGTTGAATTCTGATGTCAGATGCGCGCGTTTTCTATCAACATCACGAGCCGTTTTGTATGCGCCGCGGCGGTCAACTCGAGCAAGTTGAACTAGCCTTTGAGACCTGGGGCGAGTTAGACGCGGAGCACTCCAATGCCGTGTTGATCTTTACTGGCCTGTCACCGTCAGCCCATGCGAGTTCGTCCGCGGCGGATCCCAGTGCGGGCTGGTGGGAGGATATGGTCGGTCCGGGGCGACCGGTGAATACGGATCACAATTTTGTGGTGTGTTTTAACTCCCTGGGCAGTTGTTTTGGCAGTACCGGACCGGCCAGCATAAATGCTGCCAGCGGGCAGCCGTACGGGTTGGATTTCCCGGTGCTGTCACTTGAAGATATCGCGCATTGCGGAGCGCTCATTCTCGACCATCTGCAGATTACCCAGTTGCGCTGTGCAATCGGACCGTCAATGGGCGGTATGACCGCGCTGGCTTTTTGTCTGCTGTACCCGCAGCGCGCGCGGCATTTGATTTCAATTTCAGCTGCTTCGCGAGCTCTGCCATTTGCTATTGCACTGCGGTCATTACAAAGAGAAATTATCTGCAGCGATCCGGATTGGCATCACGGAAAATATCCGCAGGAGGAACACCCGGTTACCGGCATGAAGCTGGCCCGTAAACTTGGCATGATTTCGTATCGTTCAGCGCTGGAATGGGAGCATCGGTTTGGCCGGGAGCGGGTCGAGCAGGCAGGACATACAGACTACATGTTTACGGCAGAATTTGAGATCGAGTCGTATCTGAGTGCGCACGCAGCGAAGTTCTCAGGATCATTCGATCCGAACTGTTATTTGTATTTGTCCCGTGCCATGGATTTATATGATGCAGCAGATCATGGTGGCAGTCTGCGCGCGAGCTTTGCACACCTGCAACTGCAGTCCGCACTCGTGATCGGTGTCACCACGGATATCCTGTTTCCACCGCATCAGCAACGTGAACTTGCCGGACTGTTGACTGACGAGGGCATCGACGTATCGTTGCAGCTGTTGAATTCAATTCAGGGGCATGACTCTTTTTTGGTTGATATGGATCGCTTTCGACCGGTAATGGCAGATTATTTGTGCAAGCTGGACTCCGGCAGCCCCTGTGATCAATCGTATTGACAAAAATGCATGCACGTTATCTACGATCGAGTGGCAGGCTACGGTCGATGGTACTGATGTTCCGGTGCGCGCGATCATTCGGGAGCCGTTCGAATCCACTGATGATTACTGGATATGCGCGACGACGATTTGTGGGTTGTTTCACCGCAAGGCGGATTTGGGGGGCGCCTCACCGCAAGATGCAGTAGCAGCCGCGCGGCGTTTTTTGAAAACCGAACTTGATGCCTGTGTGATGCCGGGCGCTGCGGGACCCTCGACCGACGCGCAAGGGATGCAACGACGGTTATGGCGCCTGATCGATAAAGGCTAAAAGAGGATTCGTTACCGCGAGTGTTTACACCATATCGCGATGGCGGCTGATCGACATCGCCGGAACCAGGCCCACCGGCTGCCGATAACTCAACAACGTCCAAAGCGGTCAACCGCTTTTTCCTGAGCAGGGCGTCCACGTGGCAGGCGCTGTAAATTTGTCTGTGCGGCTGATGAAATGATTCTGAGGCGATCAGGTCCACCGCAAGTGTTGCAATAATGACAACAGCGGAAATTGATCCCCCGTTGTGAGCCAAATGCGCCTGTTTAAATGCCTCATTATTCGAGCGATGTTTACTGCCTGGTTGGCAACAGTAAAGTCGGATCTACCAGCTGCCCGTTCAGTAGCACCCCAAAATGCAAATGTGGTCCGGTAACCCGCCCGGTTGCGCCAACTTTACCCAGCAAGTCACCGGTCCGAACCTTATCTCCGACGTGGCGGTCAATCGCACTTAAATGGCAAAACATGGTGATCAGTCCATTACCGTGGTCTACAAAAACGGTGTTGCCGTTGTAAAAAAAATCTCCTGTTTCCAAAACGATACCGTCTGCCGGCGCCAGGATTTTCGTGCCTTCAGGTGCGGCAATATCAAGACCACTGTGCGGGTTACGTGCCTGCCCGTTCAGGATTCGTCGCAACCCGAATACACTACTGATGCGACCAGTGACCGGCCAGCGTAACGCAAGTGACGGGGGCGCGTTGGGTGAAAAATATGTTTTGGCTGCTTTGATACGTAAAAAATCCGCTTCAATCCGCACAAGGTCAGCCGGATCCGGGTTGACTTTGCGGCGATTTTTGATTGTAAGCTCCTGAGACTTGTATTGCTTCTTTTTGACTTCAAAAGGAACTTGCAACAGTGCCGCAGGCGACAGGTCGACTTTCAGAACGTGAGTCCCGGGGCTGGCTTTTAGCGGAATGCCAACGACGGCATGCCAGTCCTTGCCATGTGCCACTACCATCACCGGCATCTGTTGATACTCTGCTTTGGGTTTGGGGCTCGAACTGGCGTCAAGAGCGATCACCGCGATACCTCCCGGTACCGGTGTATGAGGCGGTAAATAGGCGCCCCTTGCAGCCGTTGCCAGCAACACAGAAAGTACCAGCAGGGTGTTTCTACAGATTCTGTTACTCGTCATTTTTTACATTTGTCTCAATAGCGTCAACTGTCGCATGCACAGAACCGCGTGCCATGCGTATGTCCAGCGGGGCACCGCGCTGTAAATCTGCAGCCGCTGTGATAATTTTTTGCTGGCAACGGACAATGGCATAGCCACGCTCCAGGGTGGCTTGTGGTCCTACGTTACCAAGCGTTGTGCCAGCAATCAGTAACCTGGTGCGGCGCTCTTCAAGAAACCGCCCCATGGCCTTGATGATTCTGGTCGACAGGACATCGAGACGGTTTTGTGCACGCAGCAGAGTCTGCTGTGGCGACAGAGATTGTAGCCTGGCACCGGCGGCGAGGAGTTTTTCGCGGCGCCTGCCCAGATACAGGCGCATCAATGCCGCGAGCCGCAAGTCGAGTTCGTCTACCCGCTGAGCATACTGTGCAATTCGCAGCTGTGGGTGTACCTGGCGGTGCCGGCCGGCCAGCCAGCGCCACTGTTCGCCGCGTTTGGCCAGTACGGAAACGATGGCGCGCTGCAGACGGGATGAAAGGCTCGACAGCCGGTCCAGCCATGTCTGTCTGTCAGGCACTGCCATAGAGGCCGCTGCAGTGGGAGTAGGAGCGCGCATGTCCGCGACAAAATCACTGATGGTGACATCGGTTTCATGACCAACGGCACTGATAACCGGAATTTTACAGCGATGTAAAGCCCGTGCGACGCGCTCGTCGTTAAAGGGCCATAAATCCTCCAGCGAACCGCCCCCGCGGGCCAGGATCAATACATCGCAGTCGCGGCGCCGTCCGGCATTTGCCAGTGCCGCAACAATTTGATCGGCGGCCTGGTCACCCTGGACAGCTGTTGGGTAGATGCGCACCGGTACACCAGGAAAGCGTCGTGCCAGAACATGCAGGATGTCCCGAATCACCGCGCCTGTCGGTGACGTCACCACCCCGATGCGGCGCGGTAGTTGCGGCAAAGGGCGCTTGCGTTCCGGTGCGAACAGACCTTCTGCTTCCAGTTGTCGTCTCAATGCCTCAAATTTTTTCTGCAGCGCGCCGACGCCAGCGTCCTGCATATTTTCAACGATTAACTGATAGTCACCGCGCGCTTCGTACAGGCTCACTTTGCCGCGCACGATAACGGCCTGACCCTCGCGTAATTCCAGCTGCACGTATCGATTGCGGGTTTTGAACATGGCGCAGCGGATCTGTGCCGATTGATCTTTGAGCGTAAAATACCAATGACCGGACGCCGGACGGGCAATATTGGATAACTCGCCTTCCACCCGGACCATGGCCAGTCCGGTCTCCAGCAGGCGGCGAGCCTCGCGATTTAATTGCGCTACTGTCAGTACCTTGCGGTCGCGTTCCGATTCCGGGCCATATGAGTCCATGATGTGCATGATACGCAGCATCGGGACAAACTCCAAAGTCTGGTTTACCTGTGCGGGTCGAGGCGGTATAGTCACCGGTTAATTTTATTCGGTGATGCGCCGAACGGGTCACGCCCAAACGCCGATTTTTGATGTTTGCGGTGATGGCGCCAACGCGGCCAGCCCCCGCATTTTTATCATGACACCGGTGTTGGCGATGGAGATAGCGCAATGCATATCGATCAGGAAGCCCTGACATTTGATGATGTTCTGTTACAGCCGGCCTACTCGGACGTGTTACCACGCGATGTCGGCCTTGCTACCCGTCTGACGACGGAGGTTTCGCTGAACGTACCATTGCTGTCCGCCGCCATGGACACCGTCACCGAGTCGCGCCTTGCGATAGCCCTCGCTCAGGAAGGTGGCATCGGCATTATCCACAAAAACATGTCAATCGAAGACCAGGCCGTCGAAGTCACACGGGTAAAGAAATTTGAAAGTGGTGTTATTACGGACCCGATTACCGTCAGTTCTGACAAAACCGTGCGGGAAGTACTGGCGATTACCCGACGCTACAATATCTCTGGTGTACCGGTTGTTGACGGTGACGAAACCGTTGGCATAGTCACTCGCCGTGATCTGCGCTTTGTGACGGAATTGGATGTGCCGGTAACGTCAGTCATGACGCCCAAGGAAAAACTCGTCACGGTTCCGGAAAATGCACCAAAAGAAGAAGTTAAGCGCCTGTTGCACCAGCATCGCATCGAAAAGGTCCTGGTTGTCAATGATAATTTTGAATTGCGCGGCATGATTACGGTCAAGGATTTTGAAAAGGCGTCCGAGTTTCCGCTGGCCTGCAAAGATGCTGATGGCAGTTTGCGCGTCGGTGCAGCGGTTGGGACAGCCGCAGACACCCCGGAACGGGTGGCAGCGCTGGTGGCTGCTGGTGTCGATGTGGTGGTTGTTGATACCAGTCACGGTCATACTCGCGGTGTGATCAATACGATCGCGAACGTTAAACGCACGCATCCGGATGTGCAGGTGATCGGTGGCAATATTGTGACTGCAGAGGGAGCGCTGGCACTGGTCGAGGCCGGGGCGGACGGGGTAAAAGTGGGGATTGGCCCGGGGTCAATTTGCACGACTCGCATGGTAGCGGGTGTTGGCGTGCCACAGGTTACAGCGGTGGCCAATGTGGCTGCGGCACTGAAAAAATCCGGGGTTCCGCTGGTAGCGGACGGGGGGATCAGGTTTTCCGGTGATATTGCAAAAGCGATAGCCGCTGGTGCTCATTCGGTGATGCTCGGAGGCTTGTTTGCCGGCACCGAAGAGTCGCCGGGTGAAGTCGAACTTTATCAGGGGCGTTCCTACAAATCCTATCGCGGCATGGGTTCACTGGGAGCCATGGGCAAGGAGCACGGCTCGTCTGATCGCTATTTTCAGGATAAAACCGATGAAATTGAAAAACTGGTGCCGGAGGGAATTGAAGGGCGTGTGCCCTATAAGGGCTCCCTGGTAGCGATCATACATCAACTGCTCGGCGGACTGCGCTCCGCCATGGGGTATACCGGCAGTGCGTCGATCGAACAAATGCGCAGCAAACCGAAATTTGTCCGCATCACCAGTGCCGGCGTACAGGAGAGTCATGTTCATGATGTCACCATCACCAAAGAAGCACCTAACTATCGCAGCACCCGCTGAGCCGTTGCGTCCGTTGTGTGTACTGCGCGATGCAGCGCCTGGTAACAGCGCGCATGTCTGACCTTGATATACACTCCGAGCGCTTGTTGGTGCTGGATTTTGGCAGCCAGTACACACAACTGATTGCACGGCGGGTGCGTGAAGCCGGTGTGTATTGTGAAATTCACCCGTTCGATATGAGCAATGCGCAGGTGCGTGACTACGCACCCCGCGGCATTATTTTATCTGGCGGTCCTGAATCCGCCATCGCAACTACATCACCACGCGTACCGGCCGCTGTGTTTGAGTTGCAGGTGCCGGTGCTTGGAATTTGCTACGGCATGCAGGTGATGGCAGCCCAGCTGGGTGGCGAGGTGGAAGGGGGGCATGAACGTGAATTCGGTTATGCACAAGTTGAAATTACCGATCCTTGTCCGCTATTTGCTGGCCTGAATGACAGTGACAGCACACCGCCGCAGCTCGATGCATGGATGAGTCATGGAGACCGGGTCACCAGGTTGCCACAAGGGTTCAGCGCCATCGGGAGTTCGGCAAACGCACCACTGGCCGCCATGGCAGATGCCGGCCGCCACTATTATGGTGTGCAGTTTCATCCGGAAGTCACGCAGACCCGTCAGGGTGCAGAGATTCTGAGGCGGTTTTGCGTTGATGTGTGCAAGTGCGGCCAGCTGTGGACTGCGCAGAATATTATCGATGACAGTATCGCGCATGTTCGGGATCTGGTTGGCAGCGATAAAGTATTACTGGGCTTGTCGGGCGGCGTGGATTCCTCGGTTGTTGCAGCTTTGCTGGCGCGTGCGATTGGTGAGCAGCTGACGTGCGTGTTTGTGGACACCGGTTTGTTGCGTCATGGTGAAGGCGATCAGGTGATGGAGACTTTCGCCGAACACATGGGCGTCAATGTGATCCGGGTCGATGCAGGTCAGCGTTTTTATGCAGCTCTGAAGGGCGTCATCGACCCCGAGGAGAAGCGCAAGATCATCGGAGGTATGTTTATCGACGTGTTTGATGAACAGGCGCATGCAATCCAGGATGTGAAATGGTTGGCCCAGGGCACCATCTATCCGGATGTGATTGAAAGCGCCGGGGCAAAGACCGGCAAGGCCAAAGTGATCAAGTCACATCACAACGTGGGTGGTTTGCCCGAAAAAATGCACCTAAAACTCGTCGAACCGCTGCGAGAGTTGTTCAAGGATGAAGTACGCCGTATCGGTGTCAGCCTGGGTTTGCCCGAAGAAATGGTGCAACGTCATCCGTTTCCAGGTCCCGGCCTCGGTGTGCGTATCATCGGCGAAGTGAAAGAGGAGTATGCTGAAATACTGCGATTGGCTGATCACATACTGATCAGCGAACTGCATGCCCACAATCTTTATAACCAGGTGAGCCAGGCATTTGCAGTATTTCTGCCGGTCAAATCGGTTGGCGTGATGGGCGATGGCCGGCGTCACGACTGGGTAATTGCATTGCGGAGCGTTGATACCATTGACTTTATGACGGCCCACTGGTCGCGACTGCCGTATGATTTTCTCGAGCTCGTCTCGCGCCGTATTATCAATGAAATCGAGGGTGTGAGCCGGGTAACCTACGATATCTCCAGCAAACCTCCTGCCACCATCGAGTGGGAGTGACATTCACTGACAGTCAATGTCTGGCACTGGCTGACATCGCAGCCTACGCTTCAAGATCTGGCAGCCAAGCGAGACTGTGTAATCATGTAGTATCGCAAGGATGCGGATTATGCCCCAAGTGGTGGCCAGGAGAGCCACCCGGAACGAGAATGCTGGTCGTTACCAGCGCCACCGCATCGAGCAAACCCTGCTCTATCGGATCGTTGAACAATACTACCCGGCGTTCGCTGGCCATTTGGCGGAGCAGGGCAGGGAGTTGCCGGCGCATATGCGACGGGAGTTCGAGGATTAACTGAAATGCGGCGGTGCCATGCAAGTCATTGCCTGCATCGAACACCCGGTGGTGATCCGGAAGATCCTGGATCACCTGAAGGAAAAAGGTAAATACCAGGATGCATTTCGATGGCCCGAGAGTCGCGGCCCGCCGCAAACCGCTTTTTTGGGTAAGGAAAATCCGTTCAGGAAGGACAAGGACGTTGCCGGCGACACCAGGCAAAGGTGGCGCACGGCTGACGGATTGGTTTGAGGGAGGAACCGGGCCGGAATCCGGCGGATTTAGCCAACATAAGTCACTGCATCAGATAAGATTGACTACGACTGGCCGCGAAATGGCCGGGTTGTTGCGGGGTGGGCTGGGTGGTTCCTCAGCGAAAAGGGAGTTTATACTTACTGTACTCGATCAGATTTTTCTATTTAACTGAGACACACTAAACAGAAAAACGGGAAAAGGGCAGACTTGACACCTGGTCCATCTTCTGGGATTCGCTTTTTGAACGCTCCTTATCCCGAGCGGTGAGCATGTGCTGAGGGAACTCACGATGACGTCGAGGGCAGAAATTCATATAGTCGACGCTTGAATCTGTCGGGATACTTTACATTGACATCAAACTGCGACGGTTTATTCAACAGTTTTGTCACGGAGTTCAGATAGTTACTGGTCCGGAACAAATTTTGCATGTTTTATCTGGTGATAAACAACGCGTCTGCCAGGCAAACCTGCCGAATACAATCGCAACAGCCGACGTGGCACAGATTTTAGTGCCGCAGTTACAACCAAAAAAATCGCCGGGGGTACAAAATGTCTAATACAAATTTCTTTGCAAAGGGAGCGCTGCTGACTCTGGTCTTGACCGTTTCCCAAGCTGCAATGGCGGTCCCTGTGACAGCGACTTTGCCGGATTACAGCAGTCCCGGGGATACCTCCGGATTCCCAATTGATCTTGGCGACGTCGGCACTTTCGTATTCGCGACTGGTGATATGCTAAGCGCCACCCTCTCCGGAACATGGGGCAATAGCGACTACGCGCTAAGCTCGGCCGGCGCGGATGTCTTTCTTGATGGAATACTTGTCGCGCAATGCGTCGAGTTCGACTCTTGCTGGCAGGATGCGACGGGCACGTTGGCATGGTCCTACACTTTCACGGCGGCGGACCTTGCTTTGGGGATCCTCGATGACGGAATGGCAAACCTGAGCGTTATTCAAACCAGTTCGTTCAGCGTGCGTCTCGGGTCGCTGGCACTTGACGGTGAAGTGGTCGCGACACCCGAGCCCGGCATCTATTCCCTGTTGGGCATTGGCATGATCGGACTGGTTTTGGTCAGACGAAAAAAGAAGGCTTGAAGGTTCAGCCATAAACGGATGAATGATCCCGCCTGAATGCGGGCTCCTTCTTTTCACAAAGCCAGGAGAATACCAATGTTTGCAAAATTTCTTGATCGCTCCTCTTTGTTTGCCCGACTGTGCACCTGCTGCATTGTTATCATGCTCGCACCTACTTCCGGCGCGGACGTATATAACTATGAAGGGTTGGTGGTTACGTCGGATCCCGCATTTTTTTTCCTGGGTGTAACTCCAGGATCAGGGTTGGTCGGGACGCTTGATATGACGCCCCCGCCGGGTGGTGGGACGATCACGTATTCCAATGA
>JABDLQ010000371.1 GCA_013002925.1 Gammaproteobacteria bacterium
TCCGCTCTGATGATCGCGGACTCGCTTGTCAGATAATTTCACAAGGCGATTGCCGCAGCGCAGCTAAGGCGTTTACCGATAGCGGCCGTGACGTTGTGACGAAACCGTGGTACCCCCGCGTTTTGTCAGGATCTGTCGTGTGGCATACCTTCGAGTGCTGGTACATCAGGGTAACCACCGTGCGTCTGTGACGTGAAGTTTCTCAGCAATTGCGGCTTCCCGACCGTCGCGCGCCCTCCTGGTTAGCCTGCCAGTATTCGCCAGTGTCGGTATTCAGGCAGGTGAGCCACTGGCCACCGTAAGCGTAGGTGTCGATGCAAACGGTGTGATCATAGTCGGCAATCTCACCCAGTTCCCGGGCCGTATGACCACATATGACAGTATGTATATCGTCATAGCGTGCGGGTTTACGATACTTTTTCCAGAATAAACCAGCGTCATCCTGCTGTTCGAGTGATTTTTTTCGGTTAAGTCCTGCATGCACGAAAATGTGAGTGGCCGTTGCGTAGTAGCGGGCCGTGCTCTCGAAAAAGTCCCAGTGTTCCTGGGGTATGCAGTCCTGCCACAGCGAGCCGTCGTCGACACGATAAGAGTCCAGAGTTTGTTCCCCGCCAAAATGCTGCCACATGAACAGTTTTTCCTGATCCTCGCGGGCCTCCATCATCATGATTTCATGATTGCCGCGTAAAGTGACGGTCCGGAAATCCTCGCGCAGTCTTAACACCCGGTCTACGACACCGCGGGAATCGGGTCCACGATCGATGTAATCACCCAGAAATACGAGGGTGTCGCTGTATTGCAGATTGATGCTGTCAAGAACGGAATCCAGGGCGGTTAAACAGCCGTGAATGTCGCCAATTGCAAACGTTGCCATAAATATGCCTGAGACATCGGTGGGTCGATGGCATTGTACCTCGCAGGACCCGGTTTTAAAGCAACCTTTACCCACGGCGATGCAGCGCGCTCATTCTCTTGAAGGCTTGAAGCACAACCGGGGTTGTCGCTCAGGCAAACGCGCTACGTGTGCCGCCAGGCTCAGGCATTGAGGTCGGGAATCAGCTCACTTTCAAGGCGCAGAATGTTGTCTTTGAGACACAGCTTGCGGCGTTTCAGGCGACGCAAATGCAGCTGATCGACACTGGGATCTTCGCTCATTGCGACAATCATCTCATCCAGTGAGCGATGAGCAATTCTCAGCTCTTTAAGCTTATCGCGGTGTTTAAAACATTCAGTATCGACAGTCATGAAGTGCAATGCCCTGCATACAGCTATTTGGAATCCCGTACAGGTCCGAAAACGTAGTCCGTATATATTCTACACCCGTGGGCCGCATGGCTGTATGTGCTCTGTGTTGAAATTTAACATGGTGCATCGCACAACATCAGGTATTTTGAATCTGGCCTGCATTTAACCCGATCGACGCGCATGATCCGTTACCAGCATGCGACATAATGCAGGATGGCCCGCAGCACCACGGCGCATTGATGGCTTTAGCGCTCGCCTGCCACAGGATGTTGGATTGCGATGCAACGGATTTTAATGTCGTTGCACGGACTCAAAGCCTATGCCGGAAATGTGCCCGCCGACAAAAATCAGGAACCCCTGTTTTCGATTTTCTCCATCTTCGCTGTAGTCAAACACAAACACACGGCGAAATTTGAGCCCCGCTGAGGTCGTCACCACGCTGAGCTTGGCAAAAGCGACTGTGCCATCAAGAAACTGCAGCGCAGCCTTGCGACAGTTGTGCCGTGCAGCTGCGTTGGCCAGCTCCCGGATTTTCATTGTGTCAAACCAGAACCAGCCGACTATGGCAATGGCACCGAGGGCAAGAACAGCAGTCATGCGACTTACTCGTTATCGGGCAAATACTGCTGCCAGTTGAAACCGGGGTCGCCACTGACCACGAACCATGGGTTCAGAATATGATCGCCGGTGTTGTAACGCAGATCCTGCGCATTCAGATTCTGTACTGAGCCACCAGCGGCATCCACGACAGCATGAGCGGCCGCTGTATCCCACTCCGATGTGGGACCAAAGCGCGGATAAACGTCCGCTTTACCTTCAGCGACCAAACAAAACTTGAGAGAACTGCCCATTGGCGTCAGGTGATGGTTGCCGAGTTTCTGTAGAAACTGCTTTAGTGAATCGCCCGCATGCGAACGACTTCCGACAACGATCGGTGTTTCGGCGCACGTGCGCGTGTGGATGCGTTCGCGATTCGTACCGCTCGATTTCCATGCGCCAAACTCATGCGCGCCAAAATAGCTGGCATTGGCTACAGGCACGTGCACGACACCCATGACCGGCCGGTGCTGGTAAATGAGTGCAACATTGACGGTAAATTCACCATTACGATTGACGAATTCCTTGGTCCCGTCGAGTGGGTCGACTAACCAGTACGGATCCCAGTGGCGGCGTGTAGACCACTCGATGACGGCAGATTCTTCTGACAACACCGGAATATCCGGGGTCAATCGGGTGAGGTGCTGTAGAATATGCTCATGTGATGCCCTGTCCGCATTGGTTAATGGCGACCGATCATCTTTGAAATCTACTGTAAACTCGGTGTTGTACACATCAAGTATCGCGTCACCGGCCGCGCGGCAGATTTCAACTACCGGCTCCAGCCAGTCGATGTATTGCATGACAAATGTCCCTTGCTAATCAAACGACCGGTAGTATAGCGAATATGCAGACACAATCACTCAGTAACATCGACTGGTCTCAGATCGATACTGTCCTTGTTGACATGGACGGCACCCTGCTGGACTTGTCCTTCGACACACGCTTCTGGACGCAGATTTTGCCGGAACATATTGCCGCTACCACGCTGCTTGAAAAAGAGGATGCCAGGCAAAAGGTAAGGGCGCATGGCGAGCGCACTCTTGGCACGATGCAGTGGTACTGTCTTGATCACTGGACCGAATCGATGGGTGTGGATATTCGTGCAATAAAAAAGCCCCATGCGCATTTGATCCGGTGGCTTCCGGGTGCTGAGCTGTTTCTGGCTGCGCTAAAAAAACTCAAGGCGGATCGCTGGCTGGCAACTAACGCTCATCCTTACTTATTGTCGCTGAAACATGAACGGTTGCAGATCCAGGCACATTTTCATCGTACGGTGACGGCGTATGATTTTAACTCGCCCAAAGAAAGTCCTGAATTCTGGCGAGCGTTGACCAGCAACTTCGGGCTGGATTTGTCACGTTGCGTAATGATTGACGATAGCATTCCGGTGTTGCGCAGCGCCCAGACAGCAGGCGTTGGGTACTCGATTGAAATCATGCACCCGGATTCTGAGTTTGGTAAAGCCAGCAGCGGTCGCGATGAGGGCCATGACTTTATCGAAATTGACAGCGTCGCTGAGATCGCCGCTGCCATGGAGCGCGGTTAGGCATTTTTGCGCGGCGGCCGTCGCCTGCGTTTATCGGGTGTATTTTTCGCATGGCCTTTGAAATTTCCGCGTGATTTTCCGGCGCCGGGCCGCGGTTTGCGCCGGACTGGCTTGCCTCTGGTGTATTCAGCAAGCATTTCAGGTTCGACGTGCACCATCGGAATTGTGTAACCCACATATTTCTCGATGTCGGGTAATGACTGGGCGTAGTCTTCACAACCAAAACTTATTGCTTCTCCATGCGCCCCGGCACGTGCTGTGCGGCCTATGCGGTG
>JABDLQ010000382.1 GCA_013002925.1 Gammaproteobacteria bacterium
CGCATACTCCCAGTCAATAAAACAAAGCGTGCCATTATCGATGATATTGGCTGCCGTCAAATCGTTATGGCACACCGTGTGTTCACGCGGATCAATCTCGTCCAGTCGAGCCAGAGCACTGTCCCGCCAGGTGCCTGCGCGTGCATCCGTGCTCCGTTGCGCATAGTCCTGCAGCACAGCGCGCAGGTCCAGCAGCCGGGCTTTGCAGTCGAGACCGTGCAGTTGCCTCAACCTATTTGCCAGCAAATCCAATTGCTGTTTGTTCTGCAAGTCGCCGGCCGTCCAGGGGCGCCCCTGCACATATCGGCTGAGCACTATTCCCGACGTTACGCACGATGCAACAACTTCGGGAGCGAGGTTGCGCTGCTGCGCGGCCAGTGTGATGTGTAATTCATCTTTAAGCGACAATCCCACTGATACTGCGAAGGGCTTTACGAGGCGCAGTACATAGTGTTCCTGCTCGCACGTTACTAACCAGGTTTCATTGGTGGGGCCATCGCCCAACCTCTGCTGCACCATAAATTTTTTCTGTGGCCAGACACCCAGTGCCGCGATCGCACCGATGACATTTTTCTCACCAGTGCTCATTGAACTGCTTCCTGCAGTTGAAAGTCTTTGCGCCACGTTATCAGGCCAATCACGATTAGCACCAGATAAACAGCGAACAGTATTGCTGTTTGGTACAAATCCCGGCTCAGATACAAATAGATGGACAGGCTGTCGATGACAAACCAGTAGTGCCAGTTCTCAAATATTTTTCTGGCCACCATGTAGGTCGCAACCACACTGCCCCACGTCGTCAGTGAGTCAAGCAATGGCATGGCAGCATCGGTATATTTCGCAAGCACCACGGTACTGAGCAAAGTCAAACCCGCCACGGTCGCGATGGCCCTGGTATGCTGGGAGACGGTCCAAGAAGAAATCCTCAGCTCGTTGCCGTGATCCCCCCGACTCCACTGATACCAACCGTAAAACGCCATGGCAATGTAAAAAACCTGCAGCGCCGACTCCATGTACAAACGTGCCGAGTAGAACACATACAAATACAACGTCGTGCTGACCAGTGCAGCGGCCCAACACCAGATATTTTGCCTGATCGCAAGTACCAGATACGCTACGGCGAAAACGACAGCCAGCGTTTCAAGCGAAATTAGTTGCCCCACCAGGAGTCCTGGTTTGAAAATCGATAAGTAAAGGAGACACCGACCTGGCGAGGGTCACCCTGCCGCGTGTACAGCGTGGCGGCAAAATCCCTCGCGGGTTCATTGCCAAAGAAAAAGCCGCGTACCGCATACTCTTCGTCAAACAGATTCTTCACCCACGCGGCAACTGACCAGCTGTCGGTGTCGTATCCGGCGCGCAGGTTGACCAGCGAGTAAGCCCTGGACTGTTGGTCGTGACTGTCAGAGAAGTAAAAGGAGTCTTTACCGGTAACATCAGCACGCACAAACCAATGCGGGCTAACATCCAGGCGCCCACCCAGTGCATACGAATATCGCGGCGCATGCGCCTGATCCCGGCCAGCCAGCAAGCTGCCAGCTGCCACACCCTCAATTTTTGTTCTCAGAAAGCCGATGTTTGCATATAAATTCAAAGATGGTGACGGGGCATATTCCACTTCAAACTCAACGCCTGAGTTACTGCCTTTACCGGCATTATCGGTAAAGAAAACAAAGGTTGCCGGATTATTCGGATCGAGTTGCCTCGAGCTTTGTACCTGTTGGTCATTACGCTGCATCCGGAATGCCGTGGCATCGAACTGCAGTCGATCGTCGAGCCAGGACATCGACGCACCAATTTCGTAATTCCACAGGTATTCGCCATCGTAGAGCAATGTCTCCGTATCGGCCTGGGCCGGGAGACCCAGGTTAAAACCGCCTGCCTTATAACCTCGCGCTACTTTTGCATACAGCGTGCGACCGGCTGTGGGCGTATACCGCACAGAGAGCTGCCCCCCGACGTTACTCTCGTCAGCATCAAAAAGATCACCCGCGGTATCGAAGTACTCGGCGTCGCGGCGCTCGGCACGCGCGCCAACTCCCAAAGACCAGTGCTGATTTAAAGTGACATCCACATCACCAAACACGGCCAGGCTCCAAGCTTTATATTCCCGGGTGATGCGGGCGATAAACGTGTCGCCTTCATAGTTTCCGTCGTCCGTAGTGTCGTTGGACTCACGCAGCTGGCTTGCGCTCATGCCGGTCACCCACGACAACCGGCTGCCGGAACCCGGAGAAGACACCAGTCGAAATTCCTGGCCGAGGTTTTGCCGGTCGCGTTGTGTCACAGAGAAAAAGTCGTAGACTACCGGGTCCCAAAAAGCGGCATTTCCCCAATCCGCATCAAAACTGAAGACCACATCAGAGCGCGTGGCGCTGCTAATGCTAACCAGCGAGAACGCATCTGAAATATTGCCGGTGGCTTTGAGCGACATGCCGGTGGTGCGCTGGCTATCGCGACCGGGGCGGTCAGACTGTGTCGTCAACGTGTTATCCACGGCAAAGGCATCGTAGCCGTTGTCCAAATTGACATGCAGCGTGCTCAGATCAAGTTGCCATGTGTCATTCGGCACAAAGCGCGCTTTTATCCGGGCAGAAAACTCATCACGCCCGTTTGTGTCACTACGTTGCAAAAAAGCGTTGTCACGAAAGCCATCGGCCACCTGCGAATGGACAACAGCACGCAGCGCCAGCGTTTCCGTGACGGAGCCACCGGCGACCGCTCCAAGCGAACGTGAGGCGTCGCTACCGACAGAAGCACTCACGTCAAATTCTGGCGCTGATGTCGGGTCCTTGTATTTGACGTAAATAAGTCCAGCCAGGGCGTTGGCTCCGTACCGTGTACCCTGTGGGCCGCGCAAAACTTCCACCTGCCTGGTGTCGAACATGGTAGCGATGCCACCCATGGCCGAAAAATCCATGTCGTCAATAATAAACCCCACGGATGGATCCGGTGCGCCTTCGTATTGACTGCGTTCACCAATGCCACGAATTTGAAAATAGCGGGGTCGGGATACACCGCCTGCCCAATTCAAATTGGGCACCTGGTAGGTGAGCTCTTCGAAATGTGTATTAGCGACATCGCGAATGACCTGCTCATTCAGTACCGCAATACTGGCAGCAGCATCGTCCACAGGCGCCGGTCGCAAGCCACTGACCACAATCTCCTCAAGGGTAGATTCAGTGTCGGCCAAAGCCGAGGATGATGTCGCGACAGTTGCCAGTAAGGCAAGAAACAGATGTGTATAGATAGTCATTGGC
>JABDLQ010000417.1 GCA_013002925.1 Gammaproteobacteria bacterium
CCCGGTGTTAGTTGATGTCTTAGTCATATGATACGCCTGAATTAAATGCCAGTATTACCTGGGTTAACCAGTTGCTGCGATTGTTTATTGGTTGGCGAATTGTTGACAGGTTGCCGCATCGCAGACAACGTAACTGAGCAACAATCGTGATGACCCGATGTGTGAAGTGCTGCGTTGATCGTAGAGCCGGGATCGGGGTGGCTGAATGAGTACTAGAATCAGGCTCTATGGGGCACACGACGCAACAGACATTTTGCGCCTTAACCGTAAGTCAGAGAACCTGCTAAGCCCGATGGACAGCCAACGCTTTGCGCATCTCAGGCAGAGTGGAGCTTTAGTTTTTGTGGCTGAACATGCAGAATCAATAGCGGGCTTCCTGATTGGATTTCATGAAGGCGCTGATTATGACAGCGTTAATTATCAGTGGTTTTTGAAAAATACACAGCGTTTCTTGTACATTGACCGGGTGGTAATTTCTGAAACTCTGCGCGGTCTTGGTATAGCAAGACTGTTGTACGAGCAAGTCAAAGTACAGGCACGTGCAGACGGACTTGAGAAGATAGTTGCTGAGATTAATGCTGAACCGCCAAATATGGAGTCGCTGGAATTTCACCGCAAACAGGGGTTCCGGGAGATGGCTACGCAAAATGTGGGCGTCACGAAGATTGTGTCTTTGCAATGTCTTGATCTATAAACATGGCAATAACCACATTTTGAGAAACCAGCACATTTGAGCTATTTTGGTGGAGAAAGCCTCGTCATAAAGATCTTTACACCAGTCAACAGGGGAGTTCACCATGTGCAGGAACATCAGGACATTGCATAACTTTGAACCTCCGGCAACCGCGGAAGAGGTGCACGCAGCAGCCGTTCAGTTTGTGCGCAAAATCAGCGGCACGACCAGACCCTCAAAAGCCAATGCTGAGGCGTTTGAGCAGGCTGTCAGGGAAGTCGCGGTAACGGTGACGCAGCTTCTGGAGCGCCTCGTCACAACGGCACCGCCAAAGAATCGTGAAATGGTTGCTGCCCGGGCTCGTGCCCGCGCAGCCAAGCGATTTGCAAAGACCTGATTCACAAACTCCGCCTGACGCTTTTTGGCCCCGGCGGCTCCCGGCCTGCTTCGCTGGTCATTTAGATTGCTGCGCGGGTCGCCGATTGTGGCCGGGGAAAGACAGTTGATCGCAGTATGACAGAATCACTGGCAAAATTTAGTGTTGCACCCCGAGTCGCATTGCTCCTGCCATTTGCATACTTGTTACATCTTGCTGAAGAATGGTTTGGGGGCTTATCGCGATGGTCACTGCAGGTCCTGGGTAACGAGATCAGCATCGAGCGATTTATTATGATTAATGCATTAGCGTTTCCAGCTTTTTTGGCTGGCACGTGGGCAGCCTTTTACTCTGCACGCATGGTCTGGTTTGTCGTAATGCTCGCAACAGTACTCGGCTTGAATGGTGTGGTTCATGCTCTTGCGACATTGGGTTTTGGGCTCTATGCTCCGGGTGTGATCACAGGTGTGGTCGTTTATATGCCATTGAGCTTCGTGGTCTTGATGGCCTGCAAACCGCGTATCTCTAAGACGGTTTTCTATGCTGCAATGCTGTCCGGCGTAGTTTTCCACGGTCTAATATCATTTTTCGCGTTCTCGTGAGCGATTGATGGTTGGCAGGCGGTTTCCATACCACGCAGAACTAAAAAGGTTTGCTGTGTTCTTTTGTCCCATGGACCGCTCATCTTAGCGGTTTTGCAGCGGACCCGGGCTGCCAGTTCCTTCCTGCAGATAGTGTTCCCGGTCGATCTGAAGCTGTCCGAATGTTTCGGTGTGCCCACTTGGCCACTGCACTTGTACACCCATGTCAGATGGGGCGTCAGCGCCCAGCCCAAACAATACGCGTGCGTCACTTGCGCTGGCATAGCTGCCATCAGTGTGAACACGTTTCCACAGAGTGCTATTGTTTCTTCCAAAAACAGCAACGCGTGCGCCCTGCGCATCCCGTGGAGATCGAGTGCCGCCAAGTCGCAAACGCAGCCAGTGTTTTGTGTGACCTGATTCGTTGAGTAACAGACGCACCGGACCGTTATTGTTAGTAACCAGGATATCCACGTCACCGTCATTGTCGATATCACCAAATGCTGCGCCGCGACTGATTTCAATTGCAGACATTGCCGGCCCTGCATTGTTGCTCATGTCGGTAAAGCGGCCACCACCGATGTTCCGAAACAGCTGGTTGGACTGCCCATAGGGAAAATCAGAGACGTTACGACGCTCGGCCACGATCATGTGCGATCCATTCGCAACGAACAGGTCCAATAATGAGTCGTTATCATAATCAATCCATGCGGAGCCAAACCCTGTGAAACGCATGCTTGACGCGCCCAGATTTGCAGTTTCCGTGCCATCCACAAAATTACCGGTGCCGTCATTAATGTATAGCGTGTTGGATTCGGATGACAGATGTGTCATGAACAAGTCCTCATCGCCGTCGCCATCAAAATCACCCGCCGTAACACCCATACTCGCCTCGGCCACACCCCGACTGTTATAGGCAGAACCGGAGCGCAGTCCGTTTTCCACAAAAACACCGTCTCCACGATTAAGCCACAAAAAATTGGCCTGCTGGTCGTTAGCGACATAAAAATCAATCTGATTGTCGGCGTTGAAATCCGCTGCGGTAACGCCAAGTCCAGGACCGCTGAGCGCTGATATTCCAGCCAGCTTGCTCACATCGGTAAAGGTGCCGTCACCATTATTGCGAAACAAATGGTCGCTCAGCGCAGGATAATTAACCGGTGCGCAGTAATCGCGTTGTCCCGCGTTGTTCTGGCACGGCGTTTCTGCGTCTGCCTGCCAGTCGACATAATTGGCGACGAACAAGTCAAGATCACCATCCTGATCGTAATCGGCAAATGAACCACTGGCGCTCCATACGCCAATGCTGGTGCCGGTGTGGTCGGTGACGTCGGTAAACACACCATCGTCGTTTCGATAGAAAATATTGTCGCCAACATTCATCACGTACATATCGACGTCGCCATCATTATCGTAGTCGCCAGTCGCAACACCAATGCCATAACCGGTATTGCCGGTGCCCGTCATGGCCGTAACATCCTCAAAGATTAATTCTCCGGATGGAACCAGCATGTTGCGATACAGAGCATTTGCAGCACGCGGTAACATATTATCGGCGGTGCCAGTGCCGGGCAGGTGTCCGCTTTGCACCAGGTACACGTCAAGATCACCATCATTGTCAAAATCCAGCAGTGCACCACCGGCGCCGTTGATCTCCGGAAAATTGTAGGTGCCGTGGTTGCCATTGTGATGAGTAAAGCTCAGTCCGGCTGATGCTGCTACTTCGACAAACAGTGTTGCTGACGTGTCATCATCATTGTTTTCGATGCTGAAAGCGGTGTCAGGTAAGCCGCAGGAAAACAGCGAACTGCAAACTGCAACGAAAAATACGATTCGTGTCTTTTTCAAATTCATGGCTTTTATGGCGACTCTGTTGTCAAAGATTGTCGCTTCGATTGCACACGCTCTAAAGATCCTTTTAACTTTGATAAAAGATCTGTACGTGCTGTCTTCTCTGCAATCTCGATGGCATTTTCCAGCGCCGCTTCCGCTTCCGCATATTTCCACATTCCAAGGTAAGCTGCTGCGAGGGCCTGCAGATATTCCGGTGTGGAACGATCTTGTGGCTCAAGAATACGCTGGTACTGCTCGGCCGCGCGATATGGGTTATTCATTCTCATGTAGGCGTTTCCCAGATGAAAGCCGGCAGCCCGGTGAGCCGAATCGTGCTCCAGCGCCTTACGATAATATTTGATGGCTTCACTACCTTTACCTGAGGACTCCAGCGCAGCACCCAAATTTATATATGCATCGACATAGTCCGGGTCTGCAGCGATAGCGGCCCGGAAGGCTTGAGCGGCGTCCGCATGCTTTTGCTGTTTGAGGCGCAATACACCAAAATTATTGTGCAGGCGTACAGGATCAGGGTCTATCGCCAGGCCTTTCCGGTAATGCGCTTCGGCCTGATCATACTCACCGAGCATGCCATAAGCGCTGATCAGTACGCTGTGCGTACCCGCAGCAGATGAATCTTTATCGAGCGCTCGCTCAAACTGTTCTATGGCGTTACGAATCTTGCCTTGGCCGAGCAGGCGCTGACCGCGGTTTATCAGTCCGAGTTTGCTCTCATTCATGTCTTTGACTGTTTCCAGAAAGGGGTCCCCGAGTAATGGTTCCTGATTTCTGCGGCGGCGAAACAACTCAAACTGCATATCCGCTTGCGTACTGTTTCCGATACTGCGGTAGGCTTCGGCCAGCGCATAATGCGCTGCCCCATAGGGTGCAGCGCCATAGGTTGCGCGTTCGAGCAAGGCGATGCCGGAATCCTGCCCTTGCTGTAATTTAAGTCGACCAAGCCCATAGAGTGCCTGCGGCAGATCGGGCCATTCCTTCAGCAATTGTTCGTAAAGTGACTGGCCTTCTGCAAACTGCCCCGAATCGATCAACAGCATCGCGAGCTTTACCCTGGCTGGCATATAGTTGGGGGTCAACTCCAGCGCCTGGCACAGCGCCGCGATCGCTGCTTCGCGCTCGCCCAGTTGTATCAGCACCAGTCCGTGCAGGTAGGCCCAACGAAATTCGCCCGAGGCGAGCTGGCGCGCCCGTTGATAATACACAGTCGCCCAGGAGTATTGCTGATGTGCATGCAGAAGCATGGCGAGATTACCATTGGTTTCGGGCGCTCGCGGGTTTGCTTTCCACTGCTCATAAGTTTTGTCGATCTGGGTTGCGACGTCCGTATCAAATCCTTCGAGAACCAGCGCCGGAGGCTCAGGTAACACGACGTCGTCGGTGCCTGAGCCACACCCTGAGGTAATACTCAACAACGCAACCAGTGCCATTATCGACACGTAATTGCTGTGGTGCTGTGTTGTGTTGTATGCCATTAAATGTCCTGACAAGAAATGCTTCACTGAGTTTGTGAGTGATTGAATCGTGGCAAAACCCCATGCAAAAAAATTTGCGCCAGCCAACCACATTCAGCCGGTGTAGCGGAATCATCATAACCAATTTTTCTGTTTTCCATGAGGAAACAGTTCACGAATAACACAGCGATTGCTGCTGGCAGCATCAGAGGGTCGCGGCCACTGGGTTACGTGCCGGCAGCGGCATTTCTCGATAGTAGTCAAGTCCAATGACATCGCGGACATAGCAGAGGGCAGAGAGTCTTGAGAGTAAACACAGCGGGTTTCCACGTACATTGACCACATGCGCGAAAACTACCCGGGAGTGACACTGAGCGTTGTCTGCGCTTCGTCAAAGGCTGGCCGATGCCTGGTCCGTGGTTGTGCCGGTGATGGCGTTATTATGGGAAAAACAGGAGTTAACGCCCCTCAGACATTAGCCTATGTGCTTTGTGAGAACGTGGCAGATTTTCGCTCAGTAGTGGTGCTGGAAATGGTCTTATCAGCTGGAACCTGTGGCCATCGCTGTTCAGGAAAATAAAGTACGGTCTGTGTGAGAACCGCGCCGATTCCGGTCCAGCGGTGGAGGGTGACGGGATTTCTGACCAGGGTTGCGCTCATCGCGTTGCAGGGGTTCACGGGTATCTTGCCACTGTGACGTTTGATGCGGCATTATGAGCGAACGCCCGGTAAAGAGCGTGTCGTCATCCAGACAGAAACGACAATGTTACATCGGGGGTGATGCAAACCCCGCTCAGGACGTATGAGCGAGACCAGACAAGCGAGGCATGTTATGACCTTACAGAACGCACCGGTAGTCAATGCTCAGATGCTGATTCGTCGACCTGTTGCCGAGGTCTTCACGGCATTTGTGGACCCGGCAATCACAACACAGTTCTGGTTCACGCGCAGCAGCGGCAAGCTGGAGCAGGGAAAAAAGGTGATATGGGATTGGGAGATGTATGGGGTTAGCATGCCGGTCACGGTGAAAGCTCTCGAAGAACACACGCGAATTCTTATCGAATGGGGCGAACCGGCTACTCCGGTCGAGTGGACCTTTGGCCCGCGTCCGGACAATACGACCATGGTGAGCATCACAGCATCGGGGTTTCATGGCACCGATGACGAAATGGTGGCCATGGCGATCGATTCGATGGGTGGATTTTCATATTTGCTGGCAAGTCTCAAGGCGCTGCTTGAGCACGACGTTGCCCTTAACCTGGTGGCCGATCATCATCCTGATGCGCATGTTGGCGATGCGTCGTGATGACAAAATGACCGACAACCCCTATCAATCCCCCGATGCGAACGTTGACAAGACTGCTGATCAGAAGCGTCGTCCAATACGTGCAATACTCATCAGCTTCGTCGTTGATGTCGGCGGTACCTTTTTGGGGATTGCCGTCATGGCAATTATCTACGTGGGCATCCTGACCTACAGCGGTAAAACCCGGTCTGAAATCGATCATCTGCTGTCGACCAGCGATCCCACAACCTTGTTTAATATTCTGGTCGCGTTGTGGGGTGTATTGATGTCATTCATTGGAGGGTTTATTTGTGTGCGCATTGCGAGGGCCCGTGACTACAACTATCCAATCGTACTTGCATCGCTGGTATTTATATTTGGCATTGTGACATCCTGGGCAGCACTTGAGATCTATGAGATTTTGTTGTGGAGCACGCTTTCTTTTGGCGCCACGATGCTGGGGGCACAACGGGCGCTGGGCAGCCAGCTCGCATCGACGCCTGAGGAATACTGATGACTATTTTGCGTATCATCGTTGCCGTAATAGCGGGCCTGGCTGTGGGCGTCCTTGTCAACATGGGCCTGATCATGCTGGGATCCGCGTTAATTCCTGTACCGGAAGGGGTAGACGTGACTGACGCCGAGAGTATTGCGTCATCTATCGGTTTGTTTGAGCCGAAACATTTTTTGTTTCCGTTTTTGGCACATGCAGTGGGCACACTGGCTGGCGCGACAAGCGCCTGGCTGATCGGAAAACCGCAGCGCGCACCTGTCGCCTATGTGGTCGGTGTATTCTTTTTGCTTGGCGGGGTCGTCAATTCGTTTGCGATACCTGCACCTGTCTGGTTCACTGCTGCGGACCTTCTGCTGGCCTATCTGCCGATGGCGTGGCTGGCCACTATGGTCGGACAACAGTTGGCAGGTCGCAGCGCAGAGTAATTAATGCGCAGGCCTTGTTCCAGGTTGAGAACCGGGACGGGGTGTCGTGCCCTGTCAGGTTACGCGGAGGTGCAAAGTCAAATCGTGGCTATTACCAAAGCGCATAAGAATGTATCCGCAAGGACTGTCGTGTCGTTGCTTGTTGTTATAGTGACAGCACTTCTGCTCGTCTCGTGTAGTCATGTAGACAATGGCCCGCAAGTCAAACGCCACAGCGTATCTGAAAATTTAGAGATAACGGCAATTCGTCCGGGGGTGTGGTTGCACACGTCGTGGCATACCTTTGCCAGCGGTGCGCGGTTTCCAGCAAATGGCTTGCTGATTCTGGATCAGGGAGAGTTACTTCTGATCGACACAGCCTGGGGAGAGCAGAGTACCCGCGACCTTTTGAGCTGGATCGATAAAGAGTTTTCTCACCCGTTGGATGCGGCAGTCGTTACGCATTTTCATGCAGACAGCGCTGGCGGCACTGCCGTGCTGGTTGATGCCGGAATACCGGTGTTTGCGCATCCACGCACCGTTGGGATCATGCGCTCCCGGAATATGGTGGTGCCAGCATTGATCGCAGAATTCACCGCGTCTGATGCAGTATCTTTCAGGCACACGGAATTATTCTATCCAGGACCCGGTCATAGTATGGACAATATGGTGGTGTGGCTGCCAATGACGCGAATATTATTTGGCTCTTGTGCCGTGCGCTCACCCGAGTTTTCGGGAAAAGGAAATGTTGCAGATGCAGATGAGCGACATTGGCCCATCGCCATTCGCAAGGTGTTGCAGCGGTATCCGGATGTTAACATTGTGGTTCCCGGGCACGGCCCTGTTGGCACAAAAAAATTGCTGCAGCATACGATAGATCTATTTGCAGATCATTGATTTTGTCATGAAGCAGCATAACCTCAACGGTGATGATCCCGTGATCCAGGCGGTCACCCCGGCGAATATCGATGATGTTATTCAACTGGTGCTCGAGGTCTTTGACAGCGATGTGGCGCGGACGATGTCGGCAGAAGGCGTTGCAACCTTTACGTCGTCCTCTCCGAATGAACAGCGCAAGGGCCTGGCGGATAGACATATATTTCTGGCGGCTGTCCTTGACGACCAGGTCGTTGGGGTAGTGCGACTCAATCGTGCCGGGCATTTGTACCTGTTATTTGTTGATTCGGCGTACCAGGGACACGGGATCGGCAAAAAGTTACTCACAACATCATTGGAAGCATTGCGCCAGCATGATTCCGGAATCGAGCGAGTGACGCTGAATGCCAGTCTCAATGCGGTGGACGTTTACCAGCATTGGGGTTGTAAGGTGACTGGTGCGCAGATCATCAAAAAAGGTATCCGCGTGATACCCATGGAACTGTCCATTCGGGAGTTTCTTTCCAGGTGAAAAATGCAGATTGTCGCGACAGCCGCTACAATCCTGATTCATAGCCAACCTAAGGTGAAACAATGAGCAATATGACATGGTATATCGCGTTATGATTCCTGCCAATGAAGCGCTTGCACGGTTACGCGCTGGAAACCTGAGGTTTATTGCCGGTCAACAGCAACAGCAAGCTGGTATATACGCACAACAGCATGCGGACCTGGTAGAAGGCCAACAGCCATTTGCAATCATCCTGGGCTGTTCGGATTCACGTGTGCCGGCAGAGATGGTGTTCGATCAGGGATTTGGCAGTCTGTTTGTCATCCGGGTCGCCGGTAATATTGTGGCACCGTCTCAAATCGGAAGCGTTGAATTTGCGGCTGAGATGTTTGGTACGCAACTTGTTGTGGTGCTCGGTCACACACAATGTGGTGCGATCGCAGGCGCTATTGATGAGCTCAGCAATCCGCAGGCACAACAATCACCCAATTTACGTTCAATCGTGGGCCGTATAGTTCCGGCTATCAAGCCATTGTTTAACGAGAGCTCTGGCTACGAGTCGGAGGCGCTAAAAACAGCGGCAGTTCATGCCAATGCCCGCGCTTCCGCTCGTGATCTTGTCAGCGGCTCATCCATCATCAGAAAATTGGTTGCCAGCGGCGATCTGATGATCGCGAGCGCCGAATACTCTATCGAAACCGGAAAAGTAACGTTCCTTGACGATCCGGACAGTTCTGCGAATACCAGCTTGCCCCGACGAGC
>JABDLQ010000428.1 GCA_013002925.1 Gammaproteobacteria bacterium
CAGCACATGTGATGAGCCCGCCATTTCGCTCCAGCGAACATCAAACCGCTCTGTGGCATGGGCTGCAGTCGGGCAACCTGCAGACCACGGCCACCGATCATTGCTGTTTTTGTGCCGACCAGAAAGCTATGGGCCGTGACGATTTTCGAGGCATCCCCAACGGGACCGGCGGGGTTGAGAACCGCATGGAAGTGTTGTGGCACCACGGAGTCAATACCGGGCGCCTGACGATGAATGAATTTGTGCGCGTGACCTCCACAAATGCTGCGCAGATATTTAACATCTATCCACGTAAAGGCAGCGTTACCGTTGGCGCGGATGCAGACCTTGTCGTGTGGGACCCCAAGGCCAGCAAGACCATTTCGGCACGCACTCATTTTCAGAATGTGGATGCCAATATTTTTGAAGGCATGACTGTCACTGGCTGCGCGTCAAACACTATCAGCCAGGGCAAGCTCGTTTTTGCCAACGGGGAATTGCGGGTTGAACGTGGAGCGGGTCGCTATGTGGACCGTCCGCCGTTTGCCTCCTATTACGAAGCATTGCAAAAACAGGCGACGCAGAACACTCCGACGCCGGTCAGCCGCTAAGCATAAGGATCGGTATCATGACAGCAAAAAGCTCTGATTCGAGGCCAGCACCAGATGCTGGTGAGATCGCGGCCAATTTTGCAGATATGCATCCTCCGCTGTCAGCATCAGCAGCGCTGATAGAGGCGGATCGCTGCTATTTTTGTTATGACGCGCCGTGTACGATCGCGTGTCCCACCGGCATCGATATTCCCGGCTTCATCCAGAAAATCCGTAGCGACAATATCACCGGCTCGGCGCACACGATTTTAAGTGAAAATATTATGGGCGGCATGTGTGCGCGGGTCTGTCCCACAGAAGTTCTGTGCGAACAGGACTGTGTGCGTAATACCCATGAAGAAAAACCGGTCGCGATTGGACTGTTACAGCGCTACGCGACAGATCCGGTAATCGGGGCCAATCAGCAGCTGTTTGCGCGCGGTGCAGACACGGGCCGCACAGTGGCTGTTGTGGGTGCCGGACCTGCCGGTCTGGCCTGCGCACACCGACTGTCCATGCGCGGGCATCAGGTGGTGTTATTCGAGTCCCGGGAAAAAATGGGCGGCCTCAATGAATACGGAATTGCCGCGTATAAAACCGTCGATGACTTTGCTCAGCGCGAGGTGGACTACATACTGGGCATCGGCGGGATCGAACGGCGTGGCGGCACGTTGGGCAAGGATCTGACTGTGGCAAAGCTTTGCGCCGAATACGATGCCGTCTTTCTGGGTGTGGGGCTAAACAGCGTCAATGCACTGGGCCTGGACAATGAAGCGGCGCAGGGTGTTATCGATGCGGTGGACTATATAGCACGGCTGCGTCAGGCCACGTCCTGGGACAGTCTCGAAACGGCTGATAATGTAGTGGTGATCGGCGGTGGCATGACGGCAATAGACGTTGCCGTGCAGAGCAAAAAACTGGGCTGCGAAAACGTTACCATCGCCTACCGGCGCGGACCGGAGCACATGAACGCAAGCCCCTACGAGCAGGATTACGCACGCCGCAACGGTGTTGTGATCCGTCACTGGCTGGCACCATCGAGGTTACAGGTGGATGCGACTGACGAAAGCCTGGCAGTCTCCGGCATCGACTTTGTCCGCACCCGGTTGTCCGCCGATGGCGCGTTGCAACTCACTGATGACGCCGTCCATATGCCCGCCGGTATCGTTTTCAAGGCTATCGGCCAGCGGTCGGACTGGGATCACTTTGGGGACATTGCCAGTTCCATCCAGCTCAAACACAATCGTATTTGCGTTGACGATAAGCGACGCACATCCAACGAAAAAATCTGGGCAGGAGGCGACTGTGTGTTTGGCGGTGAAGACCTGACGGTGTCCGCGGTCCAGGATGGCAAGATCGCAGCCGAATCCATTGATGCATTTCTGAGGTGAGGTCATGGCAGATTTAAACAGCGAATTTTTGGGCATTAAATCTCCGAATCCGTTTTGGCTGGCGTCAGCGCCACCTACCGATAAAGCTTATAACGTCAACCGTGCCTTCGAAACCGGTTGGGGTGGTGCGGTGTGGAAAACGCTCGGAGAAGACCCGCCTATCGTCAATATTGGTGGCCCCCGCTACGCTGCCTTGCACAGCAATGACCGCCGGGTGATCGGATTTAATAATGTTGAACTGATCACGGACCGGCCGTTGCAGACCAATCTGGATGAAATTCGCCAGATTAAAAGAGACTGGCCTGACCGTGCACTGGTCGCGTCAGTCATGCTGCCCATGGAGGAGTCGGTATGGGCAAAATACCTGCCGATGATCGAAGACACCGGCGCCGATGGACTGGAACTTAATTTCGGCTGCCCGCACGGCATGTCCGAGCGTGGGATGGGCTCTGCGGTCGGCCAGGTTCCTGAATATATTCAGTTGGCGACCGAATGGGCGAAAAAACATGCAACCACGCCGGTAATCGTCAAGCTTACGCCGAACGTGACCAATATCTTGCCTCCTGCGATGGCTGCGCAGGCCGGCGGCGCCGACGCCGTGTCGCTGATCAACACGATCAACTCGATCATGCAGGTCGATTACGACACGCTGACCATGTACCCGACCACCGATGGCATGGGCAGTCACGGCGGCTATTGCGGCCCGGCGGTCAAACCGATCGCGTTACACATGGTCGCTGAAATTGCCCGCCATGCCGAGACCCGGAATTTGCCGGTCTCCGGTATTGGCGGAATTGCCGAGTGGAGTGATGCAGTTGACTTTCTGGCCCTGGGCGCAAGCAATCTGCAGGTGTGCACCGCTGCCATGGTGTACGGTTTCAAAATTATCGACGACCTGGTCGATGGTCTGAACAATTTTCTGGACAGCAAAAACATGCGCAGCGTCAGCGAGCTGATTGGC
>JABDLQ010000450.1 GCA_013002925.1 Gammaproteobacteria bacterium
CCAATGTAGTGCGTAAGCACGACCGGGTATGGCAGATGACGCCGGCGACAGATGACGGGGCGTTAACCGTCAAGCTGTTCATGCTCTCCAGTGGCCGCATGCATGGCAAGCCGCTGAAGATTACGGCGTTGGCGGCCTTAGACTCAGTGAACAATCGTCAAACTAAAAGCCAGGCGCTGGTGTTTGCCAACTTGTTGAATTCCAAAGCACTGGATGGCCATTTCCGTATGCAATGTCTGGCCGCGCCGTTTCGAATTTATTCCGAAGGTGCGGTCAGTCCACTGGCTGAAGCCAATCCGCTGATGCGCCAGCTGATTGAAACCGAGCTCGAAGATGTCGCCGCGCGGCGCGCGATCATGTCAGACCCGGAATGGATCGAGGCGTTTCGGGAAATGTGGGCACACGGTAAGAGTGGTTTCAACTTGAGTCACCTGCTGCGCAAACTGAAACTGGAACGTGCTTTTCTATCACGTGACTTGAACGACATGATGATCTTTCGCGTACCCGTGGAGCACTGGATCGGACACAGCATGCAACATGTCTACCAGCGCTATCAGCAATGGCTGGCCGAGCCCGCATCGATAGACGACGCAGAAGAGTTGCGGGCATTTGAGGCGCTCGGCAGCGGTGCCCGGGATGATGGCGAGTTCTTTGTGATGCTGCTCAGACATTTTGATCGTGATCTGTACTGGCACTATGTGAATGCCAACGCCAATCCCCAGGTTGTAAAGGAGTTGTTGTTCAATCCGAAGCTGTTGCCGGGTTTCAATGACAGCGGCGCCCACGTCACCAACATGGCCTACTTCGATGGCAATCTGCGCGCACTGAAAATCGGTCTGGAAGACGGTGAAGTCTCGTTTGCGAAAATGCTGCGCCGTTTAACCAGCGAACCGGCGGAGTTTTTTGGTTTGCAGGGGGTTGGTGCGATTCAGGTTGGGCAGCGTGCAGATCTCGCCTTTTTGAATCCGGACAACCTGGCCAGCTATGACGGCGAAGCCTCAGTGCAGCTGATCCATCGCGACCTGTTTGGCTGCGAGCAACTGGTTAATCGAGCCGAGGGTATCGTCAATGGCGTGATTGTCGGTGGCCAACAAGTCTGGGACGGTGGGCAATTTACCGCCGTACACGGTCAGTGCAAACTCGGACAGGCGCTGCGCGTCGGTGAGCAGGTGAGCAATTGAGTACCAGAATCGGGTTGATTTCAGATACCCACATACCTGAAGCACGCAGCAGTCTCTGGCCGCAGATCATCGATGCGTTTCAAGGCGTCGACATGATTTTTCATGCCGGTGATATTCATGAGTTATATGTGCTGGATGAGTTGGAGAAGATTGCGCCGCTGTGGGCGGCACGTGGCAACGGTGAAGACGGTAGCGGTGGTCGACCTACGCAACCGCAAGATGAGCGGGTCAAGTATGCCTGGTTGATGGAAATAGAAGGTCTCTGGGTGGGGCTGACGCACTATGTGCCGGTGCCGGAACGACCACCGAATTTCACCATGGCAAAATGGGTCGAACGCTTTTTTCCGGAACGCAAGCCAGATGTGATTGTGTCAGGTGATACGCATCGCGAAGCGATTGAGTGGGTGGACGGAATATTCTGTGTAAATCCGGGTTCACCAACTTATCCACACAATTACGATACCCAGTACGGCACCATCGGTTTTCTGGAGTTAGATCAGGGCCAGGCGTCCGCCAGTGTCTGGCAAATTGTTGAAGATGGCATAGCGCCGTTTGATTGGGACGGCGTGCCGCCCTGGAAGCTGCGACCCTGACACTCGGGAGATGAGCATGAACAGTAACTACGCAATCAGACCCGCAACCGCTGGGGAAATGGATCAAGTCGGACTCATGGCAGCCTATGTGTACGCGGGCGCGTTTGGAGACGGTGCCGATAACATCACCGCCACCTCGATTCGACCTGAGTGGACGCTATGCGCCTTCGACGGACCTAAACTGATCACTTCCTTTGCGACCTTTCCTTTTACCATGCGAGCCAATGGCACGGCGATGAAATTTGGCGGCGTAACTGCGGTAGGCACATTGCCTGAGTATCGACGGCAGGGTCTGGTGCGCAAAATCATGACTGCGGCGATCGCCCAGCAACGCGAACAGGGACAGAGCGTGGCTGGCCTGTGGGCTTCGCAAGCAGCCATTTACCAGCGCTACGGCTACGCAGCTGCGGGCTACAATCGCCGTTATGACATCGATAGCGTGAGTATACGTTTTGCTGATGGAGAAGGTGGTTCATGTGAAGTGGTACGTAAGACGCCGGGCGCAGGTGTTGACGAGGCGCGGGAGGTTTACAGGTCGTTTATTGCGCATCGCTTCGGTTATCTGCATCGCTCGCAAATTCTCTGGCAGGCCAATGTTCTTGATAGTGCTGATGATGGGCCGGTGCATCTAGCTCTGGCCTATAACGAGGGTAAGGTTTGCGGCTACGTAGCTTATACATTGCGCGCCAACAAAGTGAATAACGCGGCACGGAGCCAGCAGATCAAGATTCGTGACCTGGGCTGGTTGCATATGGACGCTTACCGTTCGATCTGGCGTTATCTATCACAGCACGATCTGGTTGGCAGTGTGTTGTGGGAAAACGCGCCGATGGACGACCCGGCACCGCAGATCATGCTGGAGCCGCGTTTGCTGCACTGTCGTGATCTCGAAGGCAGCTGGATGCGACTGATCGACGTGCCGGTTGCGCTTGCAGGGCGTGGCTATGACATTGCAGATGAGGGAGAAATTGTGATCGGTGTGGACGGAGACGAGTTTGCCGACTGGAACAACGGCAATTGGCGTCTCCAATATGGTGGCGGCGAAGTTACCGTCAGTCCTAGCAAAGCAAAACCGGACGCCCAGTTCAGTATCGCGGCGCTGACGGCTCTCTACACCGGTATGTACTCTGCGCGAGAGTTGGCGTTTGCGGAGCGCATTATGTGTAGTGACTCAGCAACTCTCGGTCAGCTGGATCAACTGTTTGCTACGCGCTTCAAACCACACTGTCCGGATCACTACTAGCTGCGACCGTAAACTCCGATGTGGGCCTGTACCCGGTCTGCATAAGCTTTCAG